>JBJFFW010000142.1:0-4379 GCA_051892075.1 Lachnospirales bacterium | reverse complement strand
TGTAGGAGAAACAACCTTTGGAAAAGGCGTTGTTCAAACAACATATCCAATATATGACGGTTCAGCTCTTAAACTTACAACAGCTAAATATTACACTCCAAATGGTGTATGTATAGATGGTGTTGGAATTACTCCAGATTATGAAGTAGAGTCAAATAAAGACTACAGACTTCCTATTATAACAAATAATGAGGCAGGATATAATCTTGAAATGGATAATCAGCTTAGAAAGGCTGTTGAAGTTATAACAAATTAAATAAATTGATAAACAAAGGTAGGTGAATTGCTCACCTACCTTTTTAGAATTTATCTTCTTGGAAAATGAATATTAATATTTTCGTATCCGTTTTCAACACAGGTATTTATAATTTCAGTATTTTCAACCTTTACATTCTTATCAAATACCTTTCTACTGTCTATAAGGTCGTATCTTCTCATAGGACCATTTACACAGCCACCTTCACAAGCCATACCTTCAATAATATCCTCCGGAAGTCTGCCCATTTTAAGAAGCTGTAAAGCAACCTTACATTCAGCAGCACCATTGCAAGCTCTAACCTTTGGCTTATTTTCAATGCCCTTTTCTTCAACAACCTTAAGTACGGCAGTTGATACACCACCACTTTTAGCAAAGCCTTTGCCATATCTTGTAGCAAGCTCTACATCAGGCTCACATTCTTCAGGGTTAACCCCCTTAACTTCAAATATAGCCTCAAGCTCATCAAAGGTCACAGCTGCACCAATATCAATCATATATCTTGATACAACTTCATTTTTCTTTGCAATACAAGGTCCTATAAATACTACTGTAGCATCAGGGTCCATAGCCTTAATAGCCTTTGCTGAAGCAATCATAGGTGAACCTGTAGTTGATACATTGTCCATTACTTCAGGATAATGTTTCATAACAAGATTATAAAAAGCAGGACAGCATGAAGTAGTCATTTTTTTGCCCTTTTCAACATTTTCAATAAGTTCTTCTGCCTCTCTCCAAGCAACTGCATCTCCACCTAATGCAACTTCATAACAATCCTTAAAACCAAGCTTTTTAATTGCAGTTTTAAGCTGAGGAACTGTAGCAGTACCAAACTGACCCTCAATAGACGGTGCAATCATAGCGTATGTATGTTCAGGATTTGTTACAACACAGTTTATAACATTTGTAATCATAGACTCAGCGGCTATAGCACCAAAAGGACAGCCAATTACACACTGACCACAATTTATACATCTTGTTTCATCAATCATAGCAAGGTCATTTTCATCAATTTTAACTGCATCAACAGGACAAGCCTTAATACATGGTCTAACAATATCAACAATGGCATTATATGGACAGGCTTTAGCACAGGCACCACAGTTTTTGCACTTTGTCTTATCAATATAAGCTCCTTGTGGAGTATGAATAATAGCATCAAATTTACATGCTTTCATACATTTTTTAGCAAGACAGTTTCTACAATTTGATGTAACTGTAACTCTGTCAATAGGACAGCCTTCACAGGCAGATTTAATTACATGGACAATCTGAGTTTGGTCTACCTTTTCATAGTGCAAATCAGATGGCAATCTACCCATGGCAAGTCTTACTCTTTGTCTTATAATTTCTCTTTCTCTGTAAACACAGCAACGAAATGACGGTTTAATAGGGTCTGTAAGCTCGTAAGGGATATCCTCCCATTTTTCATTAAGCTGACCGTTAAAAGTATACTCTGCTGTCTTTTTAAGAACAGACATTTTAATCTGGTTAATATCAGTAATATTTTCCATTTTAAACTCCTTTTGCTTATAAATTTTGTTTCCTAATAATATCTTCTTTTTACAACCTTTCCTGCCTTAACCATTATGGAATAAAGCTCGTCCATAATAATCATTTTAATACTTAAATCTACAGGCAAGTCAGGATTTTGATGAGCAGGATTTATCTTCTGCCCTATAAACATATTAAAATGGGTACATTCTTCAATAAGAGTTTTAGCTATTAAAGATGCTCCATTTAGTTTATCAAGTTCCATAAGTGCAGCTTTATTAGTTGGGTCCTCATAATATTTTTTCATAATATCAACAGCTTTTTTAAGGGTTATAACTCCCTCTGTAACAAGGTCTATACTTGGTATTTCTGCTGTTGGAGGAACTTCAGGGTCAATATATTCTATACTTGGAATTAAAGGCTCTTTTAAAACTCTGCTTACTATATTTGCAGATGAACCTCCGCATACAATCTTTTTCCCCTCGGGTATCATAAAATCAGTTACAAGTCTTTCATCATTTTCAGGATTTACAGGTGGTCCGCTGTAAAGACTTACAACCTTTTTAGGCACAATCTTTACTGTTGCAACAGTTGTATCATCTCCCGGCTTATTTAGATATAGCTGATTACAGGTTTCACTAAGCATATTTGTAAGTCTTGCTGCCGTAACCTCCGGCTTAACTCTGCTTGCAACATACTCACTTACATTTTCCCATGTCCAGCCAAGATTCATAAGCTCCCCTATTCCGGCATATACAACACCGTCACTTAAAAGAGTAAGCACATCATCAGCCTTAACCTTAAAATTAGCCTCCTGAATTTTCTTTCCGGCAATAATTCTTTCTTTGTAATCAATATTTACTAACTTTCCATCTCTTACAAATATACACTTTGGAGAGTCAAACTCTACAAGATAAGCATTTCCGTCATAATCAACCTGAAGAATTATAAAGGTTGAATATGCCACCTTTCTCACAGAACAAACAGGCAAAGTATGAACTATTGTTTCAACAGTATCCTCAATACTTGCTCCCTCATACATCATAGTTGAAATAATTTTTGATGTAAGAGTTGCTAAAATATTAGCCTTTACACCACTTCCAAGTCCGTCAGATAAAACAACTATATATCTGTCGTCATTTTTCACAATTTCAACTCTGTCACCACAAAGCTCCTCATTATATTTAATTAAACTTCTGTAGGTTGCATCAACATAAATCTGGTCATTCATTAATAATCACCCTCAGTATCAATTAAGTTTTTAAGCTTGTTAAGTGTTACCTTTGTTTCAGCAGTTGTTTCACCTAAAAGGCTTGCAATTTGCTGAGCTACAACCATTTGTTTGTCAATAACTCTTTGAGCCATTTCAACTGATTCAAGCTTTCTGTTATAAAGAGCCGCTTTAGACTTTTCTTCATCTGTTACATCTTTAATAATGGCTATTGCCATATTTCTCTCACTTGAATAGACTATTGTTTGCTCTGTAATAATGTCCAAATCATCATATCTTACTTTTTTGTCATAAATACTGCTCTTATTTGCAATAACCTGTTCAAAATCAGCAGTATCAATAAAATTGGAGAGTTTTTGATTAAGAGCCTGTGCCCTTGTAATCTTAAAAAGTTTCTGTGCTGCCACATTAAATTCCTTAATATACATATCGCTGTCAACAGCAATAATATAATTAGGCGTAAGGCTTAGGGTAACATTACTCATTGCCTGATTAATATCTGTCATATAAGGCATACAAATATAAAGTTCTGCCTTTTTCTGATATACGGCTATTGCCTTTTCTCTACAGGTAGAATATCCACAGCTTCCACAGTTAAGCTCCTGAGCCTTTGAGTTTTTACCAATTTGAGATAATATTGCCCTTATTTCTTCCTCACTTGGCATATCCTGTGTAACAGGTACAGCCTCATATTTTGCAAATATATCTCCCACATTTTCATCAAAAGGCAAGTCCTCTGACATATCTGCATAATTTTTAACTTCTATTCTTGCTCTGTAGCCTGTAGCTGAACTTTTAGTCATAAAAGGACCATGAATACAGCCTCCATAACAGGACAAAGCCTCAACAAAGGCTTTTTTAACATTACCCTCTTTCATTTCATCAAAAATATGGGTAATATTTGAAAGTCCGCTGGCTGAAACCAAATCATAATTACCAATTTTTTCTGTAATACTTTTAGCCTTGTGCTGATGCTGCAAATCATAAACTATTCCGTCTACAACAGGATAAATTCTTGAATAATCAGAAGTTTTGTCAAACTTAATTTTTTCTCCAAGATTAGGAGTAATATCCCTATCCATAAACCATTGTATAAGCTGAGTAAATGTTATAACACCATCAACCAGGTTACTTTCATCAACTTCCTTAATTCTTGCAAGACAAGGTCCTATATGTATAACCTTAGTATCCATACCCATATTGGCTTTAATAATCTTACCATGAACAAGGGCAGGACTCATTACAGGAGCAAGACACTTTACAAGGGAAGGATAAAATTTTTCAATATATAAATTTACAGCAGGACAGGAGGAAGCTATAATATTTTCCATTTTATCCTCCTCAATAAGTCTTAAATACTCTCTTGTAACATATTTTGCACCAATGGCTGTTTCTTCA
>JBJFFW010000141.1:0-4425 GCA_051892075.1 Lachnospirales bacterium | reverse complement strand
ATGGATACATATATAACTATTGATTTTTATGGTGAAAAAGGAGAAGAAACTGCTGAAGAGGTAAGCAACAAAATTAAAGAAATTGAAAAATTATGGTCAACAACATTAACTGACAGCGAAATATATGAAATTAATAATAATCAAGGTAAGCCTGTAACAATAAGTAATGAAACTAAGGAGCTTATAACCTATGCTCTTGATATGGCTGATAAAACCAATGGTGCATTAAATCCTGCATTATATCTGATAATTAAAAAATGGGGATTTACTACAGGTAATTACAATGTTCCAAGTCAAAATGAGATTGACAATTTGTTAAAAAATACCGACTACAAAAAAATAAGCGTTGAAAATAATCAGGTTTTAATTGATGAAAATATGGAGCTTGATTTGGGTGCGGTAGGCAAAGGTTATGCAGGAGATATAGTTTCAGATATAGCCAAGAAAAATGGAATTAGCAGTGGACTTATAAATTTGGGAGGTAATGTTCAGCTTATAGGAACAAAGGCTGACGGTTCTAAATGGAAACTGGGACTTCAAAATCCTTTTGGCGATGACAACATAGGCATACTGGAAGTGGCTGATTGTGCAGTAGTAACATCAGGAAATTATGAAAGATATTTCTTTGGTAACGATGGTAAAAGATATTGCCATATTATTAATCCGTACACAGGCTATCCTGTGGATAACACTCTGGTATCAGTAACCGTTGTTGGAAAAGAGGGTAAAATGTGTGATGCACTTTCTACGGCTTTGTTTGTTATGGGTAAGGATAAAGCTGTTGAATATTGGAAGGCAAATAAGGGTTTTGAACTTATTTTAATAACTGAAGATAAGGAAATATATATTACACCAAATTTAGAGGAGAGTTTTAAGGCTGAAAATTTTAAAACTAATATTATTAGTGGGAGGTAAAATTTATGAAAGTAGCATTAGTAAACGGCTCACCTCATGAAAAGGGCTGTACATACACAGCTTTATGTGAGGTTGCAAAAGCATTAAATGAGGAAGGTATTGAAACAGAGATTTTTTGGATAGGTAATAAGCCTTTGGGTGGTTGTATTGCTTGTAAGAAATGTATAGAAACAGGAGAATGTATTTTTAACGACAGTGTAAATGAATTCAGAAAGATTGCTGAAACTTCTGACGGCTTTATTTTTGGTACACCTGTTCATTATAGTGGTGCAAGTGGAAATATGACAGGGTTTATGGACAGATTATTTTATTCTGATTTATGTGGAAGAAGTAATTCTACATTTTATTTAAAGCCTGCTGCCTGTGTAATATCAGCAAGACGAGCTGGTACAACAGCGACCTTTGACCAGATGAACAAATATTTCACTATTCAGGAGATGCCTATTGTTCCATCAAGATACTGGAATATGGTACATGGTACAACTGCCGATGAGGTTCTTGAGGATAAAGAGGGACTTCATACAATGAGAGTTCTTGCAAAAAATATGGCTTTTATGCTCAAGTGTAAGGAGGTTGCTCTTAAAAATGGTGTTGAACTTCCAAAGAGAGAGCAGCCGGTATTTACTAATTTCATAAGATAAAAATGACAGGAGGAAATTAAAATGAAAAAATCAATTTGTGTTCTATTATCAGCAGTATTAATTATATCAGCAATGCCTTTTAGTGTATTTGCTAAAGATAATGTAAAAATAAAGGTACTTAAAAATGGTATTCAATATGTGACCATTAATAAGGAGGCAGAGGAAGATATGTCAGAAAGAGAAAAGGCGGCAGTTGAAAAATTTAATGAGCTTTATAAAGATGGAAAGATTCCGAAAAATATTGCAGAGTCAGAGCTTTATGATATTGTAAATAATCTTGTATATGGTGAGCTATATCAGCAGGGACAGCTTACAGATAAAGATAGGGAAATGATTACCCTTGCGACTTTGACAACCCTTGGTACAACTACTATATTAAAAACTCATATTTATTCCGCACTTAATGCAGGTATGACGCCTGTTGAAATTACGGAAACAGTTTATCACTGTACGCCTTATGTAGGTGCAGCAAAATCGCTTGAGGCAATAGCTGTTGTCAATGAAGTATTTGATGAAAAGGGTATTAAAATTCCTGAATCCCAGGCAACAGTTACAGAGGAAAGCCGCTTTGATGACGGTAGTGCAGCACAAACCAAGCTTTTTGGAAATTTAGGTGATACTAAGCCTAAGGAGGGTGAAGAAAGATACGGCAGAAGTTTTCTTCCTGATTACTGCTTTGGTGATTTTTACACAAGAAAAGGACTTACACTTGAACAGCATGAGCTGTTAACATGGGTTTGTATAGCTACCCTTGGTGGTGCTGAAGCACAGCTTACAGGTCATACTAATGGTAATAAAAATGTTGGTAAATCAAAGGAGTATATGCTTGAGGTATTAACTGATATTATGCCTTATATCGGTTATCCAAGAACATTAAACGCCCTTAACATTATAAATACTGTTTATGATGCAGAGCAGTAATAAGAGAGGATGAAATAAAATGAAATCAAAATTATTATATGGTTTTGTTTTGGGTTTATTAACATTGTTTATGTTATTTTCAGGCTGTATTAATGCATCAGCTGAAAATAATACATATACAACTATTATAATGACAATAGATAATACTGTAATGCAGATAAATGGTGAGGATGTAAATATTGATGAAAACGGTACTTCTCCCATTATTTCTAACGGCAGAACATTGGTACCTATCAGAGCTGTTGCAGAAAAATTAGGTGGAAGTGTTGAATGGGACAATGATACGAGAACAGTATCAATTACAAAAGACAGCAAAGTTATTAAGCTTGTTATTGATGAAGTGAACGCAATAGTTGATGAAAGTAATGTTGCTCTTGATACTGCTCCTGTTATTATGAATGGCAGAACAATGCTTCGATTAAGATTTGTGGCAGAAAGTTTAGGTGCAGATGTAGAATGGAATAGTGAAAAAAGAGAAATAACCATTAAATCTGATAATAATACAGATTTAACAGAGACAATAACAGAAGGTACTTCATCAGAATTAACTACAAAATCAGCAACAGACAATAAAAATTTAATTGTATATTTTACATTACCTGAAACAGATGGTGTAGATACTGTTGCAGGTGCAAGTAGAGTTGTTGTTGATGATGAGCTTTACGGTAATATTGAATTTATGGCAAATACCATCAGAAAGACAGTAGGCGGAGATATATTTGAAATAAAGACAGTTCAGTCTTATCCTACCATTCACAAGCCTTTAGTTGATTTGGCAGATGAGGAGCTTGAAAATAATGCAAGACCTGAGCTTTCAACACACATTGATAACCTTGATGATTACGATACAATTTTCGTTGGCTATCCTATATGGTGGGGTGATATGCCTATGCCTTTATATACCTTTTTTGATGAGTATGATTTTAGCGGAAAAACTATTATTCCTTTTTCATCTCATGGTGGCAGCGGACTTGCACGCACTGTAAATAAAATTAAAGACCTTGAGCCAAAAGCTATGGTCAAAGATGGGTATACTGTTTCAAGAGATGATATTGCTGCAGATGCAAAATCAGTGGAAAAAGATTTGGCATCATGGATTAATAATCTTAATATTGAATAGATATAAAAAAATTATTGGAGGGATAAAATGAATGTAATTAAAAGAATTGTAAATGGATTTCTATGCTTAATGATTGCAATTACATCTGCAATAGCTTTTAGCGGTTGTAATAGCTCATTACCAGAGGAACAAGCAGAAATAGTCAGTGAAGCTAAAAAAGATTATGGCAAAGTTCTCATAGTATATTTTTCTGTTGCAGAAAATAGTGATGTAGATGCTGTTTCATCAGCAAGTGTAACTAAGGATGGTGTTGGTATTATAAAAGCTGTTGCTGATAATATCAGTACTGTTACGGGTGGTGAAATGTTTTCTATTCAAACATCGGTAGATTATCCCGGGAATGGAAATGACCTCATTGAATATGCAAAGCAGGAGCAGGAAAATAATGAAAGACCTGAATTAACAAGCAATATTGAAAATTTAGAAAGTTATGACACTATATTTGTCGGTTATCCTATATGGTGGTATGATTTGCCTCAGGTTATGTATAGCTTTTTTGATAAATATGATTTTAGCGAAAAAAATATCATTCCATTTTGTACTCACAATGGAAGCCGTTTTACAGGAACTATTGAAAAAATACAAGAGCTTGAGCCAAATGCTAATGTTATCACAAATGGATATACAGTCAGCGAAAAAAATGTAGAAAGTTCAGCTGATGATATATATGAATGGTTAAAAAATATTGGTTTTTAATAAGTGTAAATATTACTTGTTAAGTAATATATGAGTGATAGTGTAAATTATGAGAATAGAGGACTATTTTGAATTAAAAAAAGGTTCAAGGTGCTTTGCCGTTTAGGCATTAATTATAAATATAAGGAGGTT
>JBJFFW010000140.1:0-4484 GCA_051892075.1 Lachnospirales bacterium | reverse complement strand
TATATCTTTACCTTTGCTTTAAGAAATAAATTCCTGAAAAATAAGACTTTCAGAAGTATTTTTTAAAATATTTAAACATTCTTCTCTATTATTTACCAAATAAACCTGTTGACCAAAAGAGCCAAAACACTCTTTAATAACATAAGGATAATCAAAATTTATTTTATCCAAAAAATCAAAATTTGTATAACCAATATTTCTGTATGTCATAGGTGCAATAATTGTTTTTGGCATTTTTATCTTATTTTTAAGGGCAATATATGTAAGAGCCTTATTGTCGCAAACTTCAATAGCCTTTGCACTGTTAAAAAGCCTTATACCCATATTTTCAAGCTCCATTGCCAAATTAATATCCTTATCCCAAAAAAGCACAAAATCAGGTCTGTAGGGTAAATTACCTCCTAAAAGTTCAGCATTTGTAAAAATATCTAATTTATGATTTCTTTTCTCAAAAGCATCATAAAGCCATTTATATATTTCATTAAATTTTTTACTTGACAAAAATTCATTTATAACCAAAAAACCATTCAACATTATTCACCTCCAATCATAGTTTACCATATTATAGCACAATTTAGATTACAGATTTGTTTCAATTATAATTATTAGTAGAATTTTCAGTAAATTTGTATTATTATATAATTTATATAGAGCAAATTAATATTATTAAGGAGAATTTTACTAAATAAAATTTAAGGAGATAAAGGAGAGTTGTTATGTATAAATTTTTTAAAAATAATTATAATTTAAAAAGAAGCCTTTATACCTTAGGTGTGATTATTATTGCAATTTTATTTTACAGAATTACTGAAAATTTGCATGTTAACAATGCTTTTTCTACTGTAATTAATGTGCTTTCACCTTTTATAATTGGTGTGGTTATAGCATATATTTTAAATTGCATTACTAATTTTATTGAGCGTAAGGTACTGGTTAAATTTAAAGTTTTTAAATCTAACTCAATAAAAATTCAAAAAAGAAAAAGGAAACTTTCTATATTTATATCTTTATTATGTTTAATGGGTATAATTGTAGGCATATTTGCCTATATTATTCCTGAAATGATTTCAAGTATTGAAAACTTAATTCAGTTTATAATGAAAATGGATTACACAACAGTTCATACAAGTGTAAATAAATTTTTATTAAAAAATAATATTCATATTAGTCCTGAAATTGTAGTAAGATATATACATTCTTTTATTGAATTTTTTGAAGATTTGGCAAACAGTTTGGAATACATACCTAATATGGTAACTTCTCTTGTTGAATATTCTATAAATGTTGCTTCAAGTTTTATTAATGTTATATTAGGTCTTATGATTTCTATTTATATACTTAATGATAAAGAACAGGTTGTGGCTCTTGGAAAGAAAATTATTAAGGCTTTATTTTCTGATGCCATTTGTCAAAGACTTACTCTTTATGTTAAAGAATTAAACCACGCATTTAACGAATTTTTCTTTAGCAAACTTGTAGACTCTTTTATAATAGGTTTACTTTATTATATAATTGCACTTATTTTTAGTTTTCCATATCCATCACTTTGTGCATTAATAATAGGTATTACAAATATGATTCCTTATTTTGGACCTTTTATTGGTGCTGTACCTGTTATAGCTCTTACACTTCTTGTTAAGCCTTTAACAGCTATTGGTGTAGCTATTGCTATTGTGGTTTTACAGCAATTTGACGGTATTATACTTGGACCTAAGATTTTAGGTGAGTCTATAAATCTTAACCCTGTTGGTGTTATTTTTGCAATTACTATAGGAGGAGCTATTGCAGGCCCTCTTGGTATGTTTTTCGGCGTTCCTGTTTTCTCAGTAATATACAGATTTGCAATGATTGCCGTTGAAAATTTGTATCAAAAAAAGCATCAGTCAACTGAAAGGGAGGACATAAAAAATGAATAGTCCCAAAAGTGCCAATAAATTTTTGTTATTTTTCAATGTTTATTCTCTGCTTTTACCCTTTGCATTTTTAATGCCTTTAAAATCTGGAGTATCAAAAATAACAATTTTGCAGGTTCAGGATATTTTCTTATTTGCAATACCGATTTTAATATATATTATAGTAACAGGAAGAAAATTTACAGATTTAATACCATTAAATAAAATATCAATTAAAAATTGTGGTTATGTAATTTTAATAACTATTCTTTCCCTTCCTATTCTTGTGCTTATTTCAACTTTAAGCTCATTATTTGTTACAGATATATCTAATGCTGATATTACAGAATATATTGGAAATATGACAATGTTTCAATGTGTTTTTTCTCTTGCAATAGCACCGGCTGTATTTGAAGAATTAATGGTTAGAGGTGTGCTTTTAAGTAATTATAAAACAACCTCTCCTATAGTAATGTATATTATAAGCGGTTTGTTTTTTGGAATTATTCATATGAATTTTCAGCAAATGAGCTATGCTATATTTGCCGGAATTTTATTTGCATTTTTTGTGCATCAGACAAATTCAATTTTTTCTTCAATGCTTGCACACTTTTTTATAAACGGATATCAGGCTATAGGTGCAAAGCTTTTATATAACACTGATAAAATTAGTGAATTTGAAGTTATTAATGAAAGTATATCATATACTGATAATCTGTATTCTGTTGGAATTTATTTTGTTGTCGCATTAGTATTTATGCCTTTTTTAATTGCCACAATAAAAAACTTTAAAAAATATAACAAAGAAAATGCAGATAAATATTTGAATAATGAAGTCGGAACAAATAAAAAATTTATTGATATATATTTTATATTATCAGTTGTAATATTTATATTTTACGCTATTTTATTTGAAATAGTATCAAAATACAGCGGAACTCTTGTTGGCTAAGAGTTCCGTTTTTTTTATTTATACAGCTTAAAATTATGGTTTTTAATTATTTGTTGTAAAAGGTATTTTTATGTGCTATAATTAAGTTGATATTATATGGAGTGAGGTGCTTAAAATGGCAAATTTTAATAAAAATAAATTTTCATCGTCAGATTTATTAATATGGATTTTCCTATTTATTGTTGTAGCATTAATTCCTTTGGCAACAAAATTTCAGGTTGTTCCTTTAAGGTCTGATGAAATAGGTGTTATTAGAACAGGTACAGGTTCAAATGATGTGTTTTCTCATTTTAAATCTGTACTTATAATGTGTATGGGTGTTGTTACTGCCCTGTTTTTAGCATTTGAGCTTTTTGGCAACAGTGATATGAAACTTGATATTAAATCTATGCCTGTTATTCTTATTGGAATATTTGCCTTATTAAGTATCATATCTGCAATTTTTTCAAAATATTTATCTGTAGCCTTATTAGGTACAACAGAAAGATATGAAGGCTTATTTGTGTGGCTTTGCTATGTTGTATTTTTTATAGCTGCCCTAGTCTATGGTTCAAGCAAAAAAAGAGCAGGCTTTCTTTTGTGGGCTTTTGTTGCATCAGGACTTTTCCTTGGTATAATAGGTCTTTTACAGGTTCTTGATGTGCCTGTTTTTGAGTCTGATTTTGTAAGTAAGCTTGTTATGGGAGATAAATATAATGGCACTAATCTTACAATTAAGTTTGATTCAGTTTTTGCAACACTTTATAACCCTAACTGTGCAGGTATGTATTTTGGTATGATGGCATCTTTATTTACTGTTTTAGCCGTATTTTTACCTAAAAACAGAAAACTTAAATATGCTTCAATAGTTATTGCAGCACTTACTGTTATTTGTACTGTAGGTTCTGATTCTGTAGGTGGATTTATAGGTCTTGCAAGTGGTATTTTGTTTTCAGTAATTGTAGCTGTGTGCTATTTTATATTTAAAAAGAAAAATAAATTTGCAATTATTGGTTCTGTGGCAACGGTAATTGTTGTAATTGTCGCAGGTGTTTTATTTATTAATTCTAATTCTTTAACTGCTCAGAAAATAAAAATTATTTGTAATGCAGTATCAAGCGGGGAAACTCTTGTTAGTTCTGATAACTATTATAAAGACATTACTATTGAAGGAAATAAAGGATATCTTATAACTGCCGATGGCACATATAGTATTGTTGCAAATAAAGCTGATACTAAGTTTTATCATAACGCTACCGAACTTCAGCCTTTATCAACTTCTCCTTCAGGTGACAACGGCGGAGTTCAAAAAACTTACAAAGAGGGCGGTCTTAAATGGGATTTATATTGTTATGAAACAGTAAAAGCTGACGGCTCACCTTTTTACAATATTAGCCTTATTTCTACAGATAATCTTAAAAATGAAAGATATTTTATGTTTTCACAAAATAGTGACGGTTCTTTGAGTTTTCTTGATAAATTTGGAAATCCTATAAATATAAATGCTGAAATTCCAAGATTTGGATTTGAAGGTATTGAAAGACTTGGTTCTAACAGAGGTTATATTTGGTCAAGAAGTATTCCTCTTGTAATTAAGCATATTTTAATTGGTTCAGGTCCTGATACCTTTGTATTTGAATTTCCTCAGTATGATGTTATAA
>JBJFFW010000139.1:0-4484 GCA_051892075.1 Lachnospirales bacterium | reverse complement strand
TCCTATTAGTTTTTTTATAGCTAATAAATAGCTTAATTGTGATTTTGTAATTTCCATTTTTAGCCTCCATAATAAAGTTTGCCTATGCTAACCGCATTTAATTATAAAATAAATAATTTTTTTAATTATGTCAATAGAAATTAAAAAATTTCTAAAAAATAATTGACAAACTTATTTTAATAATATAAAATGATTAAAATATTTAATAAATATTTCTTTTATCAAATTATTGACTGCCCGTCTTAAATGATTTGTTTTTTTAGTATGCAAAAATCATTTAGGAGGGCTTTTTTATGATTAATAAAAAACTTTTATCTCTTGTTCCAAATCTATGGAAGTATATAACGAAAGTTGTGTTTTTTCAATGGCTCAGTCTTTTATGCAGCATTATATCAACAACTTCAATATGTTTATTTATAAATCACTTTTTAAATTTTCAAAAACCTAATATAAAATATATAATAATTTTAATTGGCATAGTTTTTTTATTGACCTTATTAAAATCATTTTTTACAAAAAAATCCGTATTTATATCAACAAGTCTTTCACAAAAAGCAAAGCTTATATTAAGAAGTGCAATATTTTCTCATTTGACTAAATTAGGTCAAAGCTACCAAACAGTTGTGCCTACAGCAGAGGCAGTACAGGTAAGTGTTGAGGGTGTAGAACAGTTAGAAAGCTATTTTGGCGCATATCTTCCTCAACTTTTATATTCTATAGTTGCCCCTGTTACACTTTTTGCATTTATATTATTTTTAAATGCTAAAGCTGCTTTTGTTCTTTTAATATGTGTTCCTCTTATACCTCTTTCAATTATTGCAGTACAGAAGTTTGCAAAAAAACTTCTTAACAAATATTGGAATGCTTATACAGACCTTGGAGATAGTTTTCTTGAAAATATACAGGGACTTACAACTCTTAAAATTTACGAGGCAGACGAAAAAAAACACGAAGATATGAATAGGCGTGCCGAGCATTTTAGAAAAGCCACAATGAGGGTACTTATTATGCAGCTTAATTCTATTTCAGTTATGGATATTGTAGCTTATGGAGGTGCAGCCGCAGGAATTATAACAATGTTATATTGTATGAATAATAATACTGTTACCTTTGTAGAGGGTATTATAATTGTGCTTTTATCTGCTGAATTTTTTATACCTATGCGACAACTGGGTTCTTTTTTCCATATAGCAATGAATGGTGTATCTGCTGCTGAAAGAATATTTAAAATTATTAACACAGAAATTCCTAAAAAGGGAAATAAAACTTACACAAATAATAAGGAAATAAATATTGAAAACCTTTATTTCTCATATGATAAAAATAAAAATGTGTTAAATAATATAAATATAAAATTAAATAGTAAAGGTTTATATTCTTTTGTAGGAAAAAGTGGCTGTGGTAAATCTACAATGGCATCACTTTTAACAGGCAGGCTTAGAGATTACAAAGGAAATATTATCATTGGTAATACAGAAATTAATAATATTTCAGAAAAATACCTTATGGAATTAATAACTCTTATTAAACATAACAGCTATATTTTTAAAGGTACTGTCAAAACAAATCTTAAAATGGGCAAAAAAAATGCAACTAATTCAGAAATGGAAAATGCAATGAAAATGGCTAATCTTTCAGAGCTTTCTTTAAACTCACCTGTTTTAGAACAAGGCTCAAATCTTTCAGGAGGACAAAGACAAAGGTTAGCTCTTGCAAGAGCAATTTTAAATGACACTCCTATTTATATATTTGACGAGGCAACATCAAATATTGATGCCAAAAGTGAAGAAGCCATTATGAAAGCTGTCATTAAACTTTCAAAGGAAAAGCTTGTAATACTTATCTCTCACCGTTTAGCTAATGTTGTAACATCAGATAAAATATTTGTAATGGATAATGGCATTATATGTGAAGAAGGTACTCATAGTGAGCTTATTAAAAATAATAATCTCTACTTAAAACTTTATAACAATCAAATATCTTATGAAAAATTTAGTAAGGGGGTATTAGAAGATGAAAAGTAATTTAAAAATTATGACGCAGCTTATTATTCTTGTAAAACCAATGCTTTTTATAATTTTTATAGCAGTTATACTTGGAGTAATGGGTTTTGTATGTGCATCATTAATACCGATTTTAGGAGTAATGGGAATTTTAAATATTTTAGGAGAAAATACAATGTTATCTCTAAAATCTATATGTATATTAATGGTTATTTCTGCTATTTTAAGAGGAATACTTCACTATGGCGAACAGGCATCAAACCACTACATAGCCTTTAAACTTCTTGCAATAATAAGAAGTAAAGTTTTTTATGCTTTGAGAAAACTCTGTCCTGCAAAACTTGAAGGAAGCGACAAAGGAAATCTTATATCACTTATTACAAGTGATGTTGAACTTTTGGAAGTATTTTATGCTCATACAATTTCTCCTGTTGCCATAGGGTTATTAACATCAACTATTTTCGTTATTTTTATAGGCTCTATTTCACCAATACTTTCTTTAATTGCCCTATTTTCTTATATTTTTATAGGAGTAGTTATTCCTGTTATAAACAGCAAAACTGTAAAAAATACAGGACTTAAATACAGAAATAATGCAGGTGAATTAAACAGCCTTTTCCTTGAAAATTTAAGAGGTTTAGGAGAGCTTATTCAATATGATATGACAAAAAAAGCCGAAGAAAATATATTAAATAAAACAAATATACTTTCAGACCTTCAAAATAAATTAAAGAAAAATGAAGTTAAAACAAGAAATTTAACTGAATTTTCAATTATATTTTTTAATATTCTAATGCTAATTACATCTTTTTACTTATATTCAACAGAAGTTTTATGTTTTTCTGAGGCTCTCATTTCTTCTGTAACATTAATGAGTTCCTATGGCTGTGTAATTGCACTTAGTAACCTTTCAAATAATCTTGCACAGACTCTCGCAAGTGGAGAGAGAGTTTTGTCACTTCTTGAAGAAAAGCCTGTAACAGAAGAAATAACAAAGGGTAAAAATATTAATATAGATAATGTAATTTGTGAAAATGTTGTATTTGGATATGATGATAAGATAGTTTTAAATGACATTTCACTTAATATAGAAAAGAATAAAATTACTGGAATTTTAGGAAAAAGTGGCTGTGGAAAATCCACACTTTTAAAACTTATAATGCGCTTTTGGGATAAGGACAAGGGTAAAATATTAATGTCAGGAGAAGAAATTAAAAATATTAACACCCATTGTTTAAGACAAAATGAAAGCTACTCTACCCAAGAAACTCATTTATTTAATGATACTATAGGAAATAACATAAAAATAGCAAAATTAGACGCAACAGATACAGAAATAATTAACGCTGCAAAGCAAGCCTCAATACATAATTTCATATCAGAACTTCCTTTAGGATACAACACACCTATTGGCGAACTTGGTGATAGACTTTCAGGAGGAGAAAAACAAAGAATTGGTCTTGCAAGAGCATTTTTATCAAATGCTAATATAATGCTTCTTGATGAACCTACAAGTAATCTGGATAGCCTTAATGAAGGAATAATTCTTAAATCCCTTTATGACACAGAAAATAAAACCATAGTTCTTATATCCCATAGAAAGTCAACACTTAGTATAGCTGATAAGTCATATTACATTAAAAATGGTAAAATATCTAATTGAAAGGAGAAATTTAATGAAATACATATTTATTATATTTGGTTTTTCTTGTGTAGCCATAGGTGCATTAGGTGTTGTTATGCCAATTCTTCCAACAACACCATTTCTTCTTTTGGCATCTTTCTGCTTTGCAAAAGGAAGTAATAAATTTAATACTTGGTTTAAAAATACAAAACTATATAAAAATAATCTTGAAAGTTTTGAAAAAAATAGAACTATGACTTTAAAAACCAAACTTTGTATACTAATTCCCGTAACTTTGCTTTTGCTTATTGCATTTTTTATGATGAATAATATAATAGGAAAAATAACCATTATTGTACTTCTTGTAATAAAATATTTTTATTTTATTACAAAAGTAAGAACAATAAAAACTAAATAATTTTGAGTAAATTTTAATAATCTACACCGTTGGAACTGTGATTTTCGTCAACTACACCAGTTGACAAAGAACCAAAAATAGCAGGTTTACAGAGCATAAATTTTTCTGCAAACCTGCCATTTTTTATATTAAGCATTAATATATATATTTACCTTACACTAAGCCAAGTATCTTAACTGCATCAAGCATATCAACCGTACCGTCACCATTTACATCAGCAACAGCAAGCTGTTTACCATTAAGTGTACCAATACCGCTTATATATCTAAGCACAAGTGCCCCATCAACCTTATCAATAGTATCACTACTGCTTACATCACCCAAAACAGCGTTAAAATACTGTGGGCTTGCAGCCTCGCTATAGAATACAGTCTTACCCTTAAACTTAGGTATAGTATCTGTACCAATAGTCTGATACCAAGCCTGTGTGCCGTCTGTT
>JBJFFW010000138.1:0-4535 GCA_051892075.1 Lachnospirales bacterium | reverse complement strand
TGCATATTCATCATTAGGATGCACCTGTATTGACAAATCTTTTTTGGCATCTATAAATTTTATTAAAATGGGAAGTTCGTCTTTTGTTCTTGGGTGTGTGCCTAAATATTCGGGATGTGCTTTTATTATTTCATCAAGGTTTTTCCCTTTGTGTATACCTGTTACAATTTGACTTACTCCGTCTTGATGAGTTGAACATTCCCATGTTTCAGCCAGATTTTCTGCATCTATATTTTTGCAAAAATCATCATTAAGACGGTTTCCTCCCCATAATCTTTCCTTATAGGCGGGCTTTAATAAAAAAGGTTTAGTTTTCAAGTTCAAACTTCCTCTTGTCATGTACACTAATCTCCTTACCAAGCTGAACTTCAATAAGTTTTAGTTCTGTGTCTGCAATTATAGTGTGTCGGCAACCGGCACTCATTGTTATAACATCGCCAACTGTTACAGGCTGTTCCATACCGTCTACTATTGTTCTGCCTTTTCCTGAGATAATTGTCCATACTTCATCTCGTCTTTGGTGAGAATGATAATTCATTTTATTTCCCGGTTTAAGGGTAACTTTTAATGTTTGGCTTTCTTCTTCTATATCTATTATTCTGAATTCTCCCCATGATTTCTCGGCAAACATAACCTGTTGGTCGATTTTATCTACAAATGGCTTAATATAACTTGATTCGTCTTTATCTGATACAAGTATTCCCTCGGGACTTGCTGATACTACTACATCTTTAAGCCCCATACAAAGTACAGGTACATCAAGCTCATTTATAACATGAACATTTTCACAGCTTTCATTAAGAGTTGCATCACCTATGTAATTTTCCTCCATGGCTTCTGTTAAGGTGTTCCATGTGCCTAAGTCTTTCCATTGTCCGGAAAATCTCATAACGGATATTTTATCCTCTTTTTCTACTACTGCATAGTCAAAACTTATTTTTGTTAATGTGTCATACTTTGAATATAAATCCTCATAATCAGTAAAATCTATAAGTTTATGAGCTATGTCAAGAAGATATTTAAGTCTGAAGGCAAAAACTCCTCCGTTCCACAAAGCTCCTTGGTTTATGTACTCTTTAGCTGTTTCTACATTTGGTTTTTCCTTAAATGTATCCACATTACTTATATTTTCTTTACTTGATGGAATAATATATCCGTATTTTTCACTTGGATAAGTTGGCTCTATTCCCATTAAAACAAGGTTGGAGTCACTTTCTTTTGCTAATTCTCCAAGCTTTTTAACGGCTTCAAAATAATCATCATTTACATAAGGGTCTACAGGACATACTACTACAGATTCATCTTCTGATATGCCTTTTACATCTTTAAGATAGGCTGAGGCAAGAGCTATTGCAGGAAATGTATCCCTTCTGCATGGCTCAACACATATTCCTACGCTGTCGCCAAGCTGATTATGTATTGATGACACCTGTGATTTTGATGTTGCTATTGTAACAGAAGCGTTTTTATCTGCTTTTATAATCTGATTGTATACTCTTTGTACCATTGATTCATATTCGCCATTTTCAGATTTGAAAATCTTTATAAATTGTTTTGAACGAACATCGTTTGAAAGAGGCCAGAGTCTTTTGCCTGAACCTCCGGAAAGCAGCACTATATTCATAAAATTTCTACCTTTCTTTTTGTAAATTAGGTTTTGGTTTTGAGATTAGGGCGAACAATATTCGCCCCTACAAATAGGTTATAAAGCTATCCATTACTTATTACCTATTTTTTATCTTTCGGCTCTCATTGGGTTATTTAAAAAGTCCTCATAAGAAAGTCTTATACCGTCTTCAAGTTCTGTCTTATATTCCCAGCCTAATGCCTTACTCTTTGATACATCTAAAAGCTTTCTAGGTGTGCCGTTTGGCTTTGTGGTATCCCACTTTATTTCTCCTTCATAGCCTACAACCTTTGCTACAAGTTCTGTAAGAGCCTTTATTGTAAGTTCTTTGCCTGTGCCGGCATTTACTGTTTCATTACCACTATAGTTATTCATTAAAAATACACATAAATTAGCTAAATCATCTACATATAAAAATTCTCTTAATGGACTTCCGTCACCCCAACAGGTTACTTCACTTAATCCATTTACCTTTGCTTCGTGAAATCTTCTTATTAAAGCAGGAAGTACATGGGAGTGAGTAGGGTGGTAGTTATCATTTGGTCCGTATAAGTTTGTAGGCATAACACTTATGTAATCTGTGCCGTACTGTTTATTTAAAAATTCACAGTATTTTAAACCTGAAATTTTTGCAAGAGCATAGGCTTCGTTAGTTTTTTCAAGCTCGCTTGTTAAAAGACAGCTTTCTTTCATTGGCTGTGGTGCCATTCTTGGATAAATACAGCTTGAGCCTAAAAATTCAAGTTTCTTACAGCCGTTTTTCCATGCTGAGTGTATAACATTCATTTCCAAAATCATATTTTCATACATAAAATCAGCTAAGGCTTCGCTGTTTGCCACAATTCCACCAACCTTTGCCGCTGCCAAGAATACATACTCAGGCTTTTCTTCTTCAAAAAACTTTTCAACATCATCCTGTCTGCAAAGGTCAAGTTCTTTATGAGTTCTTGTAATAATATTTGTGTAGCCTTGTCTTTCAAGCTCTCTTACAATGGCTGAACCAACCATTCCTCTATGACCTGCTACATATATTTTTGCATTTTTCTCCATCATTTTAAATTACCTCTTTTATTAAGCGTTTTTCATGGCTTTTTCTTTTTTTGCAAGTTCTCTGTCGTGTTTTGCCATAATTTCTACAAGTTCTTCATAACTTGTCTTTTGTGGATTCCAGCCAAGAACTGTCTTAGCCTTTGTTGGATTTCCCCAAAGATTGTCTACATCAGTTGGTCTAAACCACTGTGGATTTACACATACAAGCATTTTTCCTGTCTTAGCATCATAGCCTTTTTCTTCAATGCCTGTGCCTTCCCAGCGAATTTCCATACCATTTGCTTTAAAGGCTTTCTCTGTAAAATCTCTTACTGTGTGCTGTTTGCCTGTTGCAATTACAAAATCATCAGGTTTTTCCTGTTGGAGAATAAGCCACATACATTCTACATAGTCCTTAGCATAACCCCAATCTCTTAAAGAGTCCATATTGCCAAGCTCTAAATGGTCTTGTAAACCTTCTGCAATTCTGCCTGCTGCAAGTGTGATTTTTCTTGTTACAAAATTTTCTCCTCGTCTTTCAGATTCGTGGTTAAATAAAATACCGTTTACTGCAAACATATCATAAGCTTCTCTATATTCTTTTGTAATCCAAAAACCATACTGCTTTGCTACTGCATAAGGACTGTATGGGTGAAATGGAGTTGTTTCGCTTTGAGGTACTTCTTCAACTTTTCCGTAAAGTTCTGAAGTTGAGGCTTGATAAATTTTTGTCTTTTTAGTTAAGCCAAGCATTTTTACCGCTTCTAAAATTCTTAAAACGCCAAGAGCATCTATATCACCTGAATATTCAGGTGCATCAAAGGATACCTGAACATGGCTTTGTGCCGCAAGATTATATATTTCATCAGGCTCTACAAGACTTATAATTCTAATAAGTGATGATGAATCTGACAAATCTCCGTCGTGTAAAGTAATAGCATTTTTTGCTATTAAATGGTCAATTCTTGATGTATTTGATATAGAAGCTCGTCTTGTGATACCATGAACTTCATAACCCTTTTCCAATAAGAATTCTGCAAGATAAGAACCATCTTGACCTGTTATTCCTGTAATTAAAGCTTTCTTCATATTCTTCTCCTTTTGTTTTAATATAATTTGTATATAATTTTACAACTTTTGTCATTAAATACAATGGAATAAATTGAAATATACTAGCATAATATTGACTTTTATGTTATAATAACAAAAAAGAGGTGATAAAAATGGATTCGGGTATATTTTCAGAAAGCATTGTTAAATCAGACAGAGTTATTTATACTCCGTCGTCTTTTGCTAAAACTAATCTCTTGCATTTACAGGAAATTGGCTATCTTGAGGCTTTAAAACCCCATATTAGCAAAAGAGAAAATCTTTCGTCTTTTTTATTTATAATTGTTTTAAAAGGTACGGGAAGTCTTTTTTATAATGGAAAAACTTATAGTCTTAAAAAGGGTGATTGTGCCTTTATTGATTGCAAAAAGCCTTACTCTCACTTTACTGAAAAAAATCTTTGGCATATTAAATGGGTGCATTTTTATGGACCTAATTTGTCTTCTATTTATGATAAATATATTCAAAGAGGAGGGCAATTTACTTTTAAGTGCAAAAGTCCTGAAAAATATGCTGATGTTATTTCTGAAATTCATAACATGGCTAAATCTAATGACAGTATTAGGGATATGAAAATTTATAATAGCCTTACTAAACTTCTTGTTATACTTATGGAAGAAAAATTTAATACTTCCCTAACTCCTAAAAGCCACAAAAAACAAAATCTTCAACATATAAAAGATTATATTGACCAAAATTTTAATAAAAAGATTACATTAGATGAATTAAGTGAAAAATTTTATATAAATAAATTCTATCTTACCAGAAT
>JBJFFW010000137.1:0-4538 GCA_051892075.1 Lachnospirales bacterium | reverse complement strand
AATGATAAAAATAACCATTTACTTGTGCAGGATATAATTTATTCAGAATATGTTTATCAAAATAGTCAAGACAATAAATCAAATGCTGAATTTTTAAAGTGGTTTAAACCTATTTTAGAAGCCTTAAAGGAGTTAAATGGTTCGGGAACACCTAATGATGTTCGTGAAAAAATAATTGAATTGTACCAGTTGACCGAAGAAGAAATAACAGCAACAAGAGGGAAAAATGGTGTTAATAAATTTGAAAATGAAACAGCATTTGCTCGATTATATTTGGTATATGAAGGTTATATAAGTAAGGCTGTAAGGGGTGTTTGGAGTCTTACTGAAAGAGGTAGAAATATAAATATGACTGATGAGCTTGCATCAATGGTATTTAACAAATGGGTTAAAATTAATTCTTCAAAGAAGAATGGTGAAGAAATACCCAATATTGATTTAACTATTTACGATACAATTAAAGAAAATAAAAAGTATACCAAGGCAGATTTTACCAAAGAAGTATTTATGATAGATGAAGAATATGATGAACTTGCAAATTTAGTAAGAAGCAAGAAAAATGTAATTTTACAAGGACCTCCAGGAGTAGGTAAAACATTTATTGCAAAAAGGCTTGCATATTCGTTAATGGGTGAAAAAGATAAAAATCGTGTTTGTATGATACAGTTTCATCAAAGTTATTCTTATGAGGATTTTGTAATGGGTTACAGACCTAAAGAAAATGGTGATGGCTTTGAAATTAGGACAGGAGTATTTTACAATTTTTGTAAAAGCTGTGAAGAAAATCCTGACAAAGATTATTATTTTATTATTGATGAAATAAACAGAGGTAATTTAAGTAAAATTTTTGGAGAACTACTTATGCTTATTGAAAATGATAAAAGAGGTGAGGAGCATACTATAAATTTAGTGTATGATAATACCAGTTTTAGTGTGCCTGAAAATCTCTATATTATTGGTATGATGAATACTGCTGACAGAAGTTTATCTTTAATAGACTATGCTTTAAGAAGAAGATTTAGTTTTTATACTATGAAGCCAGCTTTTGAAAAAGAGAAATTCAAGAAATACATAAGAGATAAGAATTCATCTCTTTATGAAAAAGTAATTGATGCAGTAATTAATCTTAATAGGGCTATAAGAGATGATTTATCTTTAGGTGAAGGATTTGAGATTGGGCATAGCTATTTTTGCAGAGATGGAGAAACAGATGATTTGTGGATTAAAAATGTTATAAAGTATGAAATTAAACCTCTTATTGATGAATACTGGTTTGATAACGACGAAAAACGAAAAGAAGAAAAAAGAAAACTTGATGACCTTTTGAGGTAATGTTATGGAGTATTATAAAAACAGTATACCTATTAAAAATATATATTATATGCTTGCTTATGCCTTTAAAGATATTAATTCTGACAGCATTAAAAATGTAGAAATAGAAGATTTTGATAATATTTATGAGCTTATGGCAGAAATTATTATAAGAGGTGTGTCATATCTGATTAAAAAAGGTTTGACTAAATCTTATGAAGAATATTCAGATGAGCTTTTGACTTTAAAAGGGCAAATTGATATAACACAAACAATAAAAAAAGCAAGTTTGGTCAGAAAAAAAGCTGTGTGCAACTTTGATGAATATACTGAAAATACTTTTCTTAATCAAATTTTAAAGTCTGTTATTTTACTTCTTATAAAAGAGGATATTAAGCTCTATCAAAAGACAACATTAAAAAGGCTTATAAAGTTTTTTTCTAATATAAGTTTGATAGATTTAAGAAGAATAAGATGGAGTTGCATTAATTATAATCGTAATAATAAACAGTACAGACTTCTTATTAATATATGCAGACTTATATGTGAAAATATGATTCATACTACAGAAGATGGCAATGTTAGGTTAATGGATTTTTCAGAGAAAACAATGCACAGACTTTATGAAAAATTTATTTTAAATTATTACATAAGGCATTTTAATTCATTAAATCCAAGGTCAGCAAAAATAGAATGGAATATAAAGGATAATTATGATGAAACACTTTTGCCAAAAATGCAAAGTGATATAATGCTTTCAAAGAATAATAAAACACTAATAATTGATGCAAAGTTTTATACGAAAACTTTGGCAAGAAATCAATATAAAACAATATATCATTCTGCAAATATATATCAGATTTACACCTATGTTAAAAACTATGCGGAAAATACGGAAAGAAAAGTAAAAGGTATGCTTCTTTATGCTAAAACAGATGAAGAAGATTTTAAAGAGGGTTCATTTAATATTGGTGGTAATGATATTTATATCAAAAATCTTGATTTAGGAGAAACTTTTGAAAATATTAAAGGACAGCTTGATAAAATAGTGTATGAATATTTAGATGATTAAAAATACTATAAAAGCTAAGATACCGCTGTAGTTAAACACAGCGGTATCTTTTTAATCAATTCTATTTATTTTTTCAAGAAATCTAATAACTTTCGTTCCCATAGGAATATTTTGCAAATCTTCTCGTCTAAATCCTTTAATTAAAACCATAGCCGCAAAATAAATAATTATGGCAACAACAAGAGCTATAAGAGTGCAAATTGTATTATTATTTATAAACTTATAAAGAGCATTATAAGAAATAATTGTAAATACAGCCATAATACCTGATGCTACAGCAGGTTTTACCAACATTCCCACATAATCAGGCTTTACCCCAGTAGCTTTAACCAAAGCTCTGAAATTAAGTATACTACACACAATATAGCAAACAGTTGTACTTATAACAGCACCTACAACATTTATTTCAGGTATAGCAATTAAAAAATAATTAACGGGTATTTTTGTTAAAGCACCTATAAGAGCATTTTTAGCAGGAGTTGAAACCTTACCTATACCCTGCAAAACACCTGTTGAAATTTGGCTTAAAGCAAGGAAAATTACACTTAAAGAGCCAACCTGAATTAAAATTCCACCGTCGGGATAGCTTGGGAAAAGCATTTTTAAAATAGGTGAGCCTAAAGCGCCAAGTCCTGCGGCGGCAGGAAGTGAAATAAGCATTGTAATTCTAAGTGCCGTATCAACCTTTGTTTGCACAAGTTTTTTCTCTTTTTTAACAACACTTGCTGCAATACTTGGAATAACAGCAGTAGCAATAGCTGTTGAAATAGCTACAGGCATAGTTGAAAGTGTAACATATTTACCGTTAAGCTGACCATAAAGTTCTTCAATGACCTTACCACTAAAGCCTGCGGCAGCAAGTCTGTCATTTACCATAAACATATCTACAAGATTAGTCATTGAGAAAATGGCAGTACCTGTAATAATAGGAATTGCAATTCTAACAAGGGTTTTACTAATCTTTCCAAAGCTATCTACTTTATAACCACCTTTATCGGCAGAAAATATTTTTGCTCTTTCTTTTTTAGTCTTAAAAAATACATATACAAGAACTAAAAGTCCACCTAAAGCACCAACACCTGTACCGGCAGTACCACCGGCAGCACCAAATTCCACACCTAAATCTATTAAAAGCCAAGCTAAATACACACTAAAAACAGCATTAAAAACCTGTTCCACAATTTGGCTTACAGCAGTAGGAACTGTAGTGTTAAGTCCTTGGAAATAACCTCTGAAAACAGCCATAATACCAACTATAAAAATAGTAGGTGAAAGGGTGTAAAGACACCACACACTTTTATACCACAAATTAAGATTATCACTTATTTCAGTAAGTCCCTGACAATAATTTTTAAAAAGGAAAGCTCCCACAACCATTAAAAGACCGAAGAAAAAGCTTATTCCACCGGAAACTGTCATTGAAACATTAAATATTTTTTTAGCATTTTTATATTCACCAAGTGCCACCTTTTCAGCAACCATTTTTGAAATTGCAACAGGCAAACCGGCTGAACTCATAATAAGGAAGAAGTTATAAATATTGTAGCCGGCGGCATAAATACCATTACCACTATCACCAATCATATTAGTAAGAGGAAGTCTGTATAAAAATCCTATAAATCTTACTATAATACCTGCTGATGCAAGAATAGCAGCCTGTTTTACAAAAGAACCACCTGATTTTTTATTTTTACTACCCATATTTTACCTCACAAAAATCAAAAGTGAATTAATATTAGCATCTGGCAGCCTTTCTTCTTGCAACAGGGTCAAGAAGCTTTTTTCTAATTCTAAGGCTTTCAGGAGTTACCTCTACAAGCTCATCTTCTGATATAAAGTCTATACATTGTTCAAGGCTCATTACAATATGAGGAGTAAGCTTTAAGGCATCATCGGAGCCTGAAGCTCTTGTGTTGGTAAGCTGTTTCTTTTTGCAAACATTTACCTCCATATCACCACTTCTGGCATTTCTTCCTACAACCATACCTGAATAAACCTTAGTGCCTGCACCTATAAACAAGTCGCCTCTGTCCTGAGCATTAAATAAACCATAGCTTACTGCTTCACCTGTTTCAAAGGCAATAAGAGAACCCTGATTTCTTGACTGAATATCACCCTTGTATGGCTCATATCCATTAAATACAGTGTTTAATAT
>JBJFFW010000136.1:0-20670 GCA_051892075.1 Lachnospirales bacterium | reverse complement strand
TCAATACTTAGTAAAAATATAAATACAATTTCTCCTAATGTTGGAGATAATTATAATTTTGGTGATTGCAGTTTTACAATTATTTCTCCTTATAAATACAGAGATGATTTAAACAATAATTCTGTAGGAATTAAGCTTGTTCATGGAAATGACAAGATTATACTTATGGGCGACAGTGAAAAGGTTGTTGAAAATGAAGTATTAAAAAATGGTGGAGATATAAAGGCTGATTTATTTAAGGCAAATCATCATGGAAGTAATACTTCAAATACTTTAAAGTTTTTAGAGGCTGTATCACCAAAATATGTTGTAATATCTTGTGGAAAAGATAATGAGTATGGGCATCCTCATAAAGAGGCTATGGAGAGCTTTAAAACTGTTGGCTCAAAAATTTACAGAACTGATGAAAGTGGAGATATAGTTTTTAAATCAACAGGAAATGGTTTAGAATGTGTAAAGGGAGCTGTAAGTGGTACAAGTCTTGCCCTTGGAGCTTAAAAAGGTGAAATATGCTTATAATAGATAGGTTTGAAGGAAATATTGCTGTTTGTCAAGATGAAAATTTGAAAATAATAAACCTCCTTGACTATCCCGAAGGTGCCAAGGAGGGAGATTGTCTTGATTTTATTGATGGAAAATATGTTATTAATATAGAAGAAACTAATAAGAGAAGTGAAAATGCCAAAAAACTTTTGAATAAATTATTCAACAGGTGATTTTGGTGGTCTTTCTCCATAATATTGATAATAATCTGTTTTAACATTGCCGTTAAAGAGCTTACGCTTTTTATCGGCTTTTTTTCCGTAAAGTTTTTCAAAGCCTTCGTGAGATGTTATAAAATAGGTTGACCAAGTTTTATCTGTCTTAAATAGATTTCCCATATCCCTATATAATCTTTCAACATCTTTAAGATTACCCATTCTTTCTGCATAAGGTGGGTTTGAAATACAAATACCATATTTACAAGGAAGTTTAAGTTTATTAAAAGGTATTTGCCTAAATTCTATGCAGTCATCTACACCGGCATTTTCAGCATTTATCTTTGCTATTTCAATAGCATGGGCATTAATGTCAGAGCCGTAAATTTTAGGTGTAAAATTATAATCTATTTTTTCAAAGGCGAGTTTTCTTTCTTCTTTCCAAATATTTTTATCAAATATATCCCAATCTTCTGCTGCAAATTTTCTTGATAAACCGGGAGCTATATTTCTTGCTATCATTGCCGCCTCAATAGGAATAGTGCCTGAACCACAGCAAGGGTCAAGCAAGACTCTATCCTTATTCCAATAGCTTAACATAATAAGGCCTGCTGCCATAGTTTCTTTTAAAGGTGCTATTACCTGTCCATGTCTGTAGCCTCTTTTGTGAAGTGATGCTCCTGATGTATTAATTGTAATAGTAACTTTATTTTTAAGAAGTGAAACTAAAATTGTATATTCTGCTCCGTCTTTTTTAAAATGCTCTACAGGATATTTTGTCTGTAATTTTTTAATAATTGCTTTTTCAGTAATTGACTGACAGGCTGGTACACTTGATAAAGTAGATTTAAAAGATTTTCCTGTAACAATAAATTTAGCATTTTTAGGAAGCCACTTTTCCCAAGGAAGTTTATAAGTGTGATTAAAAAGGCTCTCAAAGGTTACAGCCTCAAACTTTCCCATAACAATTAATACTTTTTCACAACATCTAAGCCATAAATTTGCCTTAGCTACATCTCTAAAATCCCCGTCAAATTCAACATATCCGTCAGATACACTTATATTTTCAAAACCAAGATTAATAATTTCTCTCTTACAAACAGCTTCCATACCAAAGGTAGTAGTAGCCTGAATACGAAATTTCTCCATTTTTCTATCTCCTAAATTGTTATTTAACTATAGTATACAATTTTTTGCCTAAAGTTGCAAATATAAATTGAATTTATTATTAAAATGTTGTATAATATTAATGTTTATTAAGAAATTTGAGGTAATATTATGTATAAGTTACTTAAAACAGAGGGTTTAGCTAAGAGAGGAGAGTTTCATACTGTTCATGGAGTTATACAAACGCCTGTTTTTATGAATGTGGGTACTGCTGCTGCCATTAAGGGTGCTGTATCTACAGAGGATTTGTATGATTTAAAATGTCAGGTGGAGCTTTCAAATACTTATCATCTTCATTTAAGACCCGGAGATAAAGTTATTAAAGAACTTGGAGGACTTCATAAATTTATGGTATGGGACAGACCTATACTTACTGATTCGGGAGGATTTCAGGTTTTTTCATTAACAACATTAAGAAAGATTAAAGAAGAAGGAGTTTATTTTAACTCCCATATCGACGGTCGCAAAATTTTTATGGGACCTGAAGAAAGTATGACTATACAATCTAACTTGGCATCTACTATTGCTATGGCTTTTGATGAATGTCCTGCAAGTACAAAGGACAGAGCCTATATTAAAAATTCTGTAGACAGAACTACAAGGTGGCTAGAAAGATGTATAAATAAATTAAGTGAACTTAATTCATTGGAAACTACCATTAATAAAAATCAAATGTTATTTGGTATTAACCAAGGTGGTATTTTTAAAGATATAAGAGTTGACCATGCAAAAAGAATTACTGAATTTGATTTGCCAGGATATGCTATTGGAGGATTGGCTGTTGGAGAAAGCCACGAGGTAATGTATGATATTATTGAGAGTGTTGTGCCACATCTTCCTCAAAATAAACCTACCTATTTAATGGGTGTGGGAACTCCTACTAATATTTTGGAGGCTGTTGACAGAGGTGTTGACTTTTTTGATTGTGTTTTGCCTGCAAGAAACGGCAGACACGCAAATGTCTACACCAATAAAGGAAAGCTTAATCTTTTAAATGCTAAATATGAGCTTGATGACACTCCAATATCTGATGAGTGTAACTGTCCTGTATGCAGAAGATATACTAAAGCTTATATTAGGCATTTGTTTAAGGCTAAGGAAATGCTTGCAATGCGTCTTTGTGTAATGCACAACTTATATTATTTTAACAATATGATGGAAGAAATAAGAGATGCTCTTGACAAAGGCTGCTTTAAAGAATATAAAAATAAAAGACTTGAAGGCTTTATGGAAAACGATAAAAAATAATTTATAAGAAAGGATTATTACAATGGCTGATATTAAAAGAATTTATGTAGAAAAGAAAAAAGGCTGTGATATTGAGGCTAGTCAGCTTTTTAATGATGTTAAGGAAAATCTTGAAATAACTAATCTTGAGGGACTTAGAATACTTTACAGATATGATATTGAAGGAATTTCCGATGAAGCATTTAGTGTTGCGGAAAATACTGTGTTTTCTGAACCTCCTGTAGATAATGTGTATCTTGAAAAGATTGAATTAGACAGTGATGAAGTATGCTTTGGTATGGAGTATCTTCCTGGACAGTATGACCAGAGAGCTGACTCTGCTATGCAGTGTATTCAGATTATTTCAGGTGATGACAATGCTATTGTTAATGCGGCAAAGGTTTTTGTGTTAAAGGGTAAGCTTACTATAGAAGATATTGAAAAGGTAAAGAAATATTGTATTAACCCTGTGGATTCAAGAGAGGCTGCTATTAAAAAGCCTGATAGTCTTAAATTAAAGCTTAATATTCCTGATAGTGTTGAAACTGTAAAGGGATTTATTGATATGAGTGAAAAAGAAGTTTTAGATTACAGAGAGTCCCTTGGACTTGCTATGAGTGAGGCTGATATTTTATTCTGTCAGAATTATTTTAAAAATACTGAAAAAAGAGACCCTTCTATTACTGAAATTAGAGTAATTGACACTTACTGGTCTGACCATTGCAGACATACTACTTTTGCAACTAATATTAATAAGGTAGAGTTTGAAGATGGTAAATATACTAAGGTTATTAGTGATGCCTATAATATGTATCTTGATTTAAGAAAGGATTTAGGCAGAGAAAATAAAAATATTTGTTTAATGGATATTGCAGTTATTGGTATGAAGGCTTTAAGAAAAGCAGGTAAGCTTGATAACTTTGATGAATCAGAAGAAATTAATGCTTGTAGTATTGTAGTGCCTGTTGATATTGATGGTGTTGAGGAAGACTGGCTTATTATGTTTAAAAACGAAACTCATAACCACCCAACTGAAATTGAGCCTTTTGGTGGTGCTGCAACTTGTCTTGGCGGTGCTATTAGAGACCCATTATCAGGCAGAAGTTATGTTTATCAGGCAATGAGAGTTACAGGAGCAGGGGACCCAAGAGTATCTGTTAGCGATACACTTGCCGGAAAACTTCCTCAAAGTAAAATTGTTCGTTCAGCAGCTCAAGGCTATAGTTCTTATGGTAACCAGATTGGTCTTGCTACAGGTCAAGTAGTTGAAATTTATGATGAAGGCTATGTAGCTAAGAGAATGGAAATTGGTGCTGTTATTGCAGCTACTAAAAAATCAAATGTAGTTAGGGAAGTGCCTTCTAAGGGTGATGTAATTATTCTTACAGGTGGCAGAACAGGTAGAGATGGCTGTGGCGGTGCTACAGGTTCTTCTAAGGAACATACAGAGGAGTCTATTTTAACTTGTGGTGCAGAAGTTCAGAAAGGTAATCCTCCTACAGAAAGAAAGCTCCAGAGATTATTTAGAAATCCTGAAGTTAGTAAAATGATTAAAAGATGTAATGACTTTGGTGCAGGCGGTGTATCTGTTGCCATTGGTGAGCTTGCAGAGGGACTTGAAATTAATCTTGATTTAGTACCTAAAAAATATGAAGGTCTTGACGGAACAGAACTTGCTATAAGTGAGTCACAGGAAAGAATGGCTGTTGTAGTAGATAAATCTAATGTAGATAAATTTATTGAATTTGCTAAGGAAGAAAATCTTGAGGCTACTTCAGTTGCTACTGTAACTGATGACAGAAGATTAAAAATGTTCTGGAATGGTAAGGATATTGTAAATATTTCAAGAGATTTCCTCGATACAAACGGTGCTACTCAGTATACAGATGTTTTTGTATGTGAGCCAAAGGCTAAGCCTGAAAAAATTAAAAACAGCGATGATTTAAAAAAGCAGTGGCTTGATAATTTACAGGACTTAAATGTGGCTTGTCAGAAAGGTCTTGTTGAAAGATTTGACTCAACTATTGGTGCAGGTACAGTTTTAATGCCTTATGGTGGTAAAAAACAGCTTACTCCTTCTGAGGCAATGGCAGCTAAGGTTCCAGTATTAGAGGGTGAAACAAATACAGCTACACTTATGAGCTTTGGTTATAACCCAACTGTTGCAAAATGGAGTCCATTCCATAGTGCAGTTTATGCAGTTGTAGAGTCTGTGGCTAAAATTGTTGCTACAGGTGGCGATTATAAGTCAGTTAGACTTACTTTCCAAGAATATTTTGAAAAATTAGGTGAGGATTCAACTAAGTGGGGTAAGCCATTTAGTGCATTATTAGGTGGACTTCTTGCACAAATGAAACTTGGTACAGCAGCTATTGGCGGTAAGGATAGTATGTCAGGCACATTTAGAGATTTGAATGTTCCTCCTACACTTGTTTCTTTTGCTGTTGATGCAACTAAGGTTCAGAATATTATTTCTCCTGAATTTAAAAATAGAGGCAGTGCCATTGTTAAGCTCATTACTAAGTATGATGAAAATGATTTGCCTGATTTTGATGTATTAAAGGCTAATTTTGAAATGGTTACAAAGCTTATTAAACTTGGATATATTAAATCAGCTTCTACTATTGGTGTTGGTGGTGTTGCGGCGGCAATTAGTAAAATGTGCTTTGGTAATGGAATTGGTGCTGAAATTTATGATGATGATTTATTCAATTATAATTACGGCAGCTTTATATTAGAAGTAGATGGAAATGTTAATGAGGCATTTAACGGATATGACTATGCTGTAATAGGAAAGACTACTTCAGAGGGTGTTATTAGAGCAAATAATGTTGAAATTTCTATTGATGAAGCTTTAAAACTTTGGTTTAAACCTCTTGAAAAGACATTCCCAACTAAATATTATTCTAAGTTTGATGAAAAGAAGATTGAACTTCCAAGCTTTAATGTTATAAATAAAAATCATAGTGGACAGGGTATTGCAGCTCCTAGAGTATTTATTCCTGTATTCCCTGGCACAAACTGTGAATATGACACAAAGAAAGCCTTTGAAAAGGCAGGAGCTGTGGCTGATACTTTAGTTATTAGCAATTTAAAGACAAGCTGGCTTGAACAATCTATAGATAAAATGGTAGAAATGATTAATAACAGCCAGATTATTATGATTCCTGGTGGTTTCTCAGCAGGTGATGAGCCAGAGGGTTCAGGTAAGTTTATTGCTGCTGTATTTAGAAATCCAAAGGTAAAAGAGGCTACTATGAATTTATTAAAGCATAGAGATGGTCTTATGCTTGGTATTTGTAATGGTTTCCAAGCTCTTATTAAGCTTGGTCTTGTGCCTTATGGTGAAATTAAGGATATGACAGATAACAGTCCTACTTTAACATTTAATACAATAGGCAGACATATTTCTTGTCTTGCTGATACAAAGATTGTATCTAATAAGTCACCTTGGTTATGGAAAACTGAGCCTGGTGATGTTCATAAGGTTGCATTCTCTCATGGTGAGGGAAGATTTATGGCTGATGAAGCTACTATTAAGATGTTAGCTGACCATAATCAGATTGCTACCCAGTATGTAAATGCCAAAGGTGAGGCTACTTATGATATTAAGTACAATCCAAATGGCTCTATATATGCAGTTGAAGGTATTACAAGTCCTGACGGCAGGGTTTTAGGTAAGATGGGACACTCTGAAAGAATTGGAAATGGTGTATATAAAAATGTTCCTGGAAACAAAAATCAGCTTATTTTTGAGTCCGGTGTAGAATATTTTAAATAATTTTTCACAAATAAACCTATAAAAAACGGTGGTGTAATTGTAAATTATGCCATCGTTTTTTTGTCTTTTGTATCATTTTATCAAAAATGAACCTTTAAATTATACAATTTGACGGAAAAAATGAAAAATAAAACTGTAAGAAACCCTTAAAAATCTTGCTTTGGTAATGTTTAACAAATGGGGGTTGACATTTTTGTTAAAAGTGCTATAATAGCAGCATAGTTGATGAGGAACACATAAAACTCCAACTCAACTATATAGAAAAAGTCGTTAAGTAAAATAATATATAACCGTTCAGATAAGGAGGAATTAATTATGAAAAACTTAAACAAAGTATTATCAAATTTAAGTAATGCAGAAGTTAAGGAAGTAGTATTAACAGAAAACCTTTGGACAGAAACAACTAATAAGTAATTTGAACTTATTAAGAAATGGAGGAAATTATTATGAAGAATATTAATAGAGTATTTGAAAAGATGGTTAGAGCAGAAGTAAAGGAAGTTATTTTAACTGAAAGCTTCTGGAATGAAAACAAGTAATAAGTAATTAAGCTTATTTAGGAAATGGAGGAAATTATTATGAAGAACTTAAATAGAGTATTTGAAAAGATGAATAGAGCAGAAGTAAAGGAAGTAGTTTTAACTGAAAACTTCTGGTCAGAAGCAAGAAATAAGTAATTATAAAGTTTTTCTTGAAAAGAGGAATGAGATATGATTAATTTAGAAAAAATATCAGCAAAGATTAAAGAAGTAATTTCAAATGAGAAATATTGGAATTTACAAATTGATTACTGGTATAGACATTTGGAAAAGTAATTTGAATAATAGGAGGAAATTGTTATGAAGAATTTAAATAGAGTATTTGAAAAGATGAATAGAGCAGAAGTAAAAGAAGTAATTTTAACTGAAAACTTCTGGAATGAAAACAAGTAATAGTTAATTGACTTATTTAGGAAATGGAGGAAATTATTATGAAGAACTTAAATAGAGTATTTGAAAAGATGAATAGAGCAGAAGTAAAGGAAGTTATCTTAACTGAAAGCTTTTGGAATGAAAATAAGTAATAGTATAAATAATAAGACTATTGTTTAAACTTATATTTATAAGGAGGAATTGTTATGAAGAGTTTAGAAAGAATTTTAAGAAATATGAATAATTCAGAAGTAAGAGAAGTAATTCTTACTGAAGAATACTGGAATAGAGTTAATTCAAATAAGTAATTTGATTTTGTGCATCACAAATGTTGCACAATAATATCGACAAACACCGAGGGTTATTTGTATAAAATGCCGTCGGTGTTGTTATGTTAACAATGATTTTATCTACAAATTTATTATTAAATCTTAGGATTGTGACAAAAATATGGTAGAAATAATGAAAGTTCTCCCATATTACAAAAGTTGCCAAAATGCTATTTGATTTTTTAATGAATTGTGATATAATAAATGCAATGATTTGTTATAAGTTATGAGCTGAAAAGTTCGTTATTTTAATAACAATCAAATAAACTATAATAAAAATATTAGGAGGCAATTAAAATGGTTAAAGTTGCTATTAATGGTTTTGGTCGTATTGGTAGACTTGCTTTCAGACAGATGTTTGCTGCTGATGGTTATGAAGTTGTTGCTATTAACGATTTAACTGCACCTAGAGTTTTAGCTCACTTATTAAAGTATGATTCAACTCAGGGTAAGTTTGACGGTACTGTAGAAGCTAAGGAATCTTCTATCGTTGTTAACGGTAAGGAAATTGAAATCTACAAGGAAGCAGATGCTTCTAAGCTCCCTTGGGGTGACTTAGATGTAGATGTAGTTCTTGAATGTACTGGTTTCTACACTTCTAAGGATAAGGCTTCAGCTCATCTTACTGCTGGTGCTAAGAAGGTTGTTATTTCTGCTCCTGCAGGTAATGATTTACCTACAATCGTATTCTCAGTTAACGAAGGTACTTTAACAGCTGATGATAAGATTATCTCTGCTGCTTCTTGTACTACTAACTGCTTAGCTCCTATGGCTAAGGCTCTTAACGATTATGCTCCAATTCAGGCTGGTATTATGTCTACTATTCACGCTTACACTGGTGACCAGATGACTCTTGACGGTCCTCAGAGAAAGGGTGATTTAAGAAGATCTAGAGCTGCTGCTGTTAATATCGTTCCTAACTCTACTGGTGCTGCTAAGGCTATCGGTTTAGTTATTCCTGAACTTAACGGTAAGTTAATCGGTTCTGCTCAGAGAGTTCCTGTTCCTACAGGTTCAACTACTATTCTTACTGCAGTTGTTAAGGGTAGTGATGTAACTGTAGAAGGTATCAATGCTGCTATGAAGGCTGCTTCTTCTGCATCTTTCGGTTACAATGAAGATGAAATCGTATCTTCTGATATTATTGGTATCACTTACGGTTCATTATTCGATGCTACTCAGACTATGGTTAACAAGGTAGCTGACGATTTATATGAAGTACAGGTTGTTTCTTGGTATGATAATGAAAATTCATACACTAGCCAGATGGTTAGAACAATCAAGTATTTTGCTGAATTAGGCTGATATTTATAAGCTGTTTTTAATTAAATGCCGGGATTTTTCTCGGCATTTATTTTTGTTTGAAAATATTGTAAATATGACACTTTTGTTACGATTTTAAAAAATTATAGAAAAAATATGTATATTATTATATAATAGAATAATAAATTTTAGGATGGTGGCATTGTGAAAAAATTTTGTTTAGGCTTAATTTTTGTTATATGTTCTCTTTTTATGGTTTCTGTTTCTTATGCTGATGATAATGTCAGAGTAGGAATTGAAAAATATTTTAAAGGAGTTAATTCTATTTCCATAAATAATAATGATGTTAATGTATATGTTAATAATAAGGCTTATTCTGTGGCAGAAAATGGCGGATATACTATGAGCCATATTTCAAAAAATTATTATAAGCTTAATAGTAATTTTTCTACATATAGTGAAGTTGTTGAAAATATGACTTCATTTACAGGCTATAGCTGTATACCTGTTTTAAATGATGATGGGTGGAGTATTTATTTTACAACAGATAAAAAGCCAAATGCTGATGTAGCTTCTGTTACTACAGGCTCATTTGCTATTTTATTTAGTAATAATGGTGTTAATAAATTTATTACTGATACTTCATCACCTGTTCAAATAGATTCATCAAGTGGAATTATGGATTTGCAAAAGGCAAGCTATAGAGATAAATTAGAACTTTTTGTGTCATCAGGTTTAATTACAGGTATTAATGTTATAGAAAGAGAACATTATTTATATGGTGTAATTAATTCTGAAATGCCTTCATCTTGGCATATAGAGGCTCAAAAGGCACAGGCTGTTGCAGCAAGAACTTATATTGTGTCAACAGGAAATAAGCATAAATATTATGATTTGTGTGATAACATAAATTGTCAGGATTACAATGGTACAGCTAAGGAAACTGAAAATGGCAGAAAAGCTGTTGATGAAACAAGGGGAATGGTAGCTTATTATAATAATGAGCCTATTTCTGCTGTTTATTTTTCATCAGACGGTGGAGCTACACAAAATAGTCAAGATGTATGGATGTCGGCTGTTCCTTATCTTATTGGCATAAAAGATGAGTATGAAAAAGAGTGTATGGAGTGGTCAAGAACATATACATATTCTGATATTACTTCTATTTGTAACACAAAAGGCTTTGGTATAGGCAGTGTAAATAAAGTAGAGGCGGAATATAATGACTTGGGTATATGTGTAGGCTTAACTTTTGTAGGTTCATCAGGCAGTAAAACCGTTACAAAAGAAGAAGTAAGAACTGTGTTTAATGCCTCAAGTGAGGGTAGTTTGCCCTCAAGAAATTTTGTTATAGACAGTGGAGAAGAAGTAACTGTGCCTACTGTTTACACTTTAGGAAAAGACGGCACAAATAGTGTTGCTCTTAATAATATTGTGGCTGAAAATGGAGCCGGAGAGGGAAATAAAATCGAAAATCAGGCTTCAACCTATAACTCATCAAGTGGAAAAGGAGTAATTTCAGTTCAAAAAAGTGGCTCTAATTCATCAAAGGTTGTAATAAATGGCAGAGGATTTGGTCATGGTGTAGGTATGAGCCAATATGGAGCTAAGGGTATGGCTGAGGCAGGTTATAAATATACAGATATATTAAAATTTTACTACAAAGGTGTAGAAATTAAATAGGATAGGAAATTGTTATGTTAAAAAGTGATTTTTATTTTGACCTTCCAGAGGAGCTTATAGCGCAGACTCCTCTTGCTGACAGGTCATCATCAAGACTTTTAGTTCTTGATAAAAATACAGGTGAAGTTGAACACAAAATTTTTAAAAATATTATAGAATATATTAATGAGGGAGATTGTTTGGTTTTAAATGAAACTAAGGTTCTTCCTGCAAGACTTATTGGTGCTAGAAAAGATACAGGCACAAGGGTAGAAGTTTTGCTTCTTAAAAGACTAAATGAAGAAAATTGCTGGGAAACTATAGTTTATCCCGGTAAAAAAGCAAGAGTTGGGCATATTATAGAATTTGGTGAGGGTCTTTTAGAGGCTGAAGTAATTGATATAGTAGATGAGGGTAACAGAATTGTTAAGTTTAAATATGAGGGTATTTTCGAAGAATTACTTGATAAACTTGGACAAATGCCCCTTCCTCCATATATTAAGGAAAAACTTGAGGATAAAAACAGATATCAGACTGTCTATGCTAAAAATGAAGGCTCTGCTGCTGCTCCAACTGCGGGACTTCATTTTACTCCACAGCTTTTAGAGGAAATAAAAAATAAGGGTGTAAATATAGCAAAGCTTACACTTCATGTTGGACTTGGCACATTCAGACCTGTAAAGGCAGAAGATATTAATGACCATAAAATGCACTCTGAATTCTATATGATTGATAAGGAAAATGCTGATATTATTAATAATACCAGAAAAAATGGTGGCAAAATTATATCAGTTGGTACTACTAGCACAAGAACTTTAGAGTCTATTGCTGATGAGAGTGGATTTGTTAAGCCTTGCAGTGGTTGGACAGATATTTTTATTTATCCCGGTTATAAATTTAAAATTGTAGATAATCTTATTACTAATTTCCACTTGCCTGAATCCACACTTATTATGCTTGTAAGTGCTTTGGCAGGCAGAGAAAATGTTTTAAATGCCTATAAAGTTGCAGTTCATAATAAATACAGATTTTTCTCTTTTGGTGATGCAATGTTTATAAAAGGTTGAGAATATATTAGTGATATTTTAAATATATTTAATTAGAGGTAAATTATGGACTTGTTTGAATATCAATCAAAGGAAAATTTAAAAAAGGAAAGTCCCCTTGCAGCAAGATTAAGACCCAAAACTTTGGAAGAATTTGTGGGACAGGAGCATATAGTTGGAAAGGACACCCTTTTATACAGAGCAATTAAGGCTGACAAGCTATCCTCTATAATATTATATGGTCCTCCGGGAACAGGAAAAACAACTTTGGCTAAGGTTATTGCAAATTCTACAAAAAGTGAGTTTATGCAGATAAATGCTACAACTTCAGGCAAAAAGGATATTACAGATGTAGTTGAAAGGGCAAAGGAGCTTCTTGGAGGAAAGGGCAAGCGAACAATTTTATTTATAGATGAAATTCACAGGTTTAATAAAACCCAACAGGACACCTTACTTCCTTTTGTTGAAGACGGCACATTGGTTTTAATAGGCGCTACAACTGAAAATCCTTATTTTGAAGTAAATAAGGCTCTTGTTTCAAGAAGTATAATTTTTGAATTAAAATCTTTAACTATAGATAACATTAAAACAATTATTAAAAGAGCTTTAACTGATGATGAAAAAGGTCTTGGAGTGTATAATGCAAAAATTGATTGTGATGCTCTTGATTTTTTAGCAAACACTGCAAATGGTGATGCAAGAGTTGCCTTAAATGCTATAGAACTTGCAGTTTTAACTACAAAAAGAAATGAAAATAATGAAATTATAATAGACTTAAATGTTGCCGAACAATGTATTCAAAAAAGAGCCTTAAATTATGATAAAGACGGGGATAATCATTATGACACTATTTCAGCCTTTATTAAAAGTATGAGAGGTTCAGATGTTGATGCAGCTATATATTATTTAGCAAAAATGCTTTATGCAGGAGAGGACCCAAGATTTATAGCAAGAAGAATTGTTATTTGTGCCTCAGAAGATGTTGGTAATGCTAACCCTATGGCACTTGTTGTAGCAAATGCTGCTGCACAGGCTGTTGATTATTTGGGACTTCCTGAATGTAGAATAAATTTGGCACAGGCAGCAAGCTATGTTGCCTTATCGCCTAAAAGTAATTCATCAGTTATTGCTATTGATAGTGCTATGGAAGATGTTAAAAATATTAAAACATCGGGAGTGCCTAATCATTTAAGAGATAGACATTATCCGGGAGCTATTAAGCTTGGTCATGGAGATGGCTATAAGTATGCTCACGATTATCCTAATCACTATGTTAATCAGCAGTATTTACCTGATGAGCTTGTAGGTGCAAAATATTATAATATTTCAGATAACGGAGAGGAATTAAAGCTTAAAAAGTGGATTAAATTTATTAAGGAGAACAGCCTATGAGAAAACAAATGGTTATATCAATAGTATTATCTATAGTGCTTTTATTTCAAATATTTACTATAAATACTCCTGCTGAAAATGTTGGAGAGGCAGAAAATATTGAACAGGAAGAAAGAATGAGGGGAGTTTGGGTTTCTACTGTATTAAATTTAGATTATCCTTTAAACAAAACTACAAACCATTATTCTTTAATGAAAGAAGCCGATAATATTATTGCAAAATGTGATGAACTTGGTTTTAATGCCATATTTTTACAGGTTAGACCAACTTCAGATGCCTTTTATAAATCAAATATATTTCCTTGGAGCAAATATTTGACAGGCTCACAGGGAACTGAACCTGACGGAAATTTTGACCCGTTAAAATATTGGATAACAGAGTGTCATAAAAGGGGAATAGAGCTTCACGCTTGGATAAATCCTTACAGAGTTACAAGGGAAACAGGTGGAGCTAGTTTAAGTAATTTGGCTAACACAAATCCTGCTAAACAGCACCCTGAATATGTAATAAAATATTCTGACGGAAATTATTACTATGACCCAGGTATTCCTGCTGTAAGACAGCTTCTTATTGATGGAATTATGGAAATAGTAAATAATTATGATGTTGACGGTATACATATGGACGATTATTTTTATCCGGGGCAGGATTTTGATGATTATGCCACATATAAAAACTATGGTCAGGGTATGACAATAGATGACTGGAGAAGAAGTAATGTTGATACTCTTATAGAACAAATACATAATAATTTAGAATTATTGGGGAAAAATGTTGAATTTGGTATAAGTCCATCAGGAGTTTGGGCAAATAAGGATAATAACCCTCTTGGAAGTGATACAAGAGGTTCTGAGTCTTATTATAAATTATATGCAGATACCAGAAAGTGGGCATTGGAAGAATGGATAGATTATATTTGTCCTCAAATTTATTGGGAAATAGGACATAAATCTGCTGATTATAAAACTTTGGCAAATTGGTGGGCAGATACTCTTTCTAATTGCAACACAAAACTTTACATAGGTCTTGCTGATTACAAATGTGATGATGTAAATTCAACAAGTGTATGGTATAATGGAAAAGCCATACAAGAACAGTTAAATCTTAATAAAACTTTAGATAAAATAAGTGGTGAAGTTCATTTCAGATATGGACTTATTGTTGAAAATGAAGGCTTGTGTAATGTTATTAAAAATGAAAATAATAAAAGCCAAATCGTAGAAACAACTACTACAACAGAGGCTCAAACTGAAACTACAACATATTCAATAGTTGAAACCGTAACTGAAACTACTACAATACTTGATGTAAACAGTATCATAAACAATGACCCTGTTAAGGTTTTGGTATATATTAATGGCAAAAAGATTGAGTTTGACCAAGAGCCTGTTATTAAAAATGGCAGAACTCTAGTGCCTTTTAGAAAAATATTTGAGGAGCTTGGAGCTGAGGTTACTTGGTATAATGATACAGGGCAGGTTATAGCAAAACTTGATGATAAGGAAATATCCCTTGTAATAGGTGAAAATATTATGCTTTTAAATAAATCTGAAAGTGTAAAACTTGATACACCTCCCGAAATTATAAATTCAAGAACTATGGTACCTTTAAGAGCTATATCAGAATCCCTTGGTATGAAGGTAAATTGGTATAACGACAACAGAGTAATAACTATTAATTCATAAGGAGAAAATAATATGGACTTTCTATTAGAAATAATTGTAACTATTATATATGGTGTTGTAGAGGGTATAACAGAATGGTTGCCTGTAAGCAGTACAGGTCATCTTATAATAATTCAGGATTTTGTGCAGGGTATTGCAAGGGGAAGTTTGGCAAAAGAGGACTTTATGGAAATGTTTAATGTAGTAATTCAGCTTGGCGCAATACTTGCCGTCGTTTGGATTTATTTTAATAAGCTTAACCCTTTTGATAAGAAAAAGACTGAAAAAGAAAGAAATAAAACCATTAGATTGTGGGTAAAGGTTATTATTGCAACAATTCCTGCTGCCATATTCGGACTTTTATTTGATGATTTTATGGATAAATATTTCTTTAATGTTTATGTTGTAGCCATAGCACTTATATTTTATGGTGTTGTGTTTATTTTTATTGAAGACAGAAATAAAAATGCACAGTTTAAATATAAAAGCTTAGATAAATTGCCTCTTAAAACAGCTATAGGTATTGGTTTATTCCAGATTTTATCTTTAATTCCAGGAACTTCAAGGTCAGGTTCAACAATTATTGGTGGTCTCCTACTTGGTACATCAAGACCTGTAGCTACAGAATTTACATTTTTCTTGGCTATTCCTGTTATGTTTGGTGCAAGCCTTTTAAAGATTGTAAAATTTATAGGTACAGCAGGCTTTACAAGTTTTTCTGAAATATTTATACTTTTACTTGGTATGTTTGTATCTTTCATAGTTTCAGTTTTAGCTATTAAGTTCCTTGTAAGCTATGTAAGTAAGCATGATTTTAAGATTTTTGGTAAGTATAGAATTGTACTTGGTGGTATTCTTATTATTTATGCTCTTGCTAAGTTGATTTTCTCGCTTATTTTTGGTTGATATTAATGTATAAAATCACTCATTTATATAAAAAATATAAATGGGTGATTTTTTTATGTCTGAATATAATAATTATGTTAAATATATAGATAGTAAATTTGAAAATTGGGGAGATATAGTTAAAAGGGAAATAAAAATAGGAAGTGATTTTAAAACCTTAGCCTATATTGTATACATTGATGATATGGTAAACAGGGATTTAATAGAAAATCAGATAATTAAAAATTTTATGATTTATTTAAAAATTCCAAATAACTCCATAAATAACTATCTTGATAACGGTATTACTACGGCAGATATTAAATTTCCTAAAAATATTGATGATGCTATTCTTGAAGTTATGAGTGGAAATACCTTAATTTTAATTGACGGCTATGATAAATTTATAGTTATATCTTCAAAAGGCTTTCCAAAAAGAGGTGTAGATAAGCCTGAAACTGAAATTGTAATTCAAGGTCCTCAAGAGGCATTTTCAGAATCTTTAAGAATTAATACTGTTTTAATAAGAAGAAGAATAAGAGATACAAACTTAAAATGCAAACAAATTAAAATAGGAAATGTAAGTAATACTGATGTTGCTATAATGTATATGGAAAATAAGGTAGATAAAAATGTTTTAAAAGAGGCCATGAAAAGGCTTAATAAAATAAATACCGATATTATACTTGATAGTGGCTATCTTGAACAGTTTATAGAGGATAATACCCTTTCTCCTTTTCCTCAAATTCAGCTTACTGAAAGACCCGATAAGGCCGCTGCTGAAATTTGTGAGGGAAGAATAGCAATTATTGTAGATAACAGCCCATATATTATGCTTATTCCAACAGTTCTTGCAAGTTTTTATCAATCAGCCGAGGACTATTATGAGCGTTGGGAAATAATGAGTGTTTTAAGAATAGTAAGATATATTGCAGGCTTTGCTGCCTTTACTTTGCCCGGACTTTATATAGCAATACTGCTTTATTCTCCTGAGCTTATTCCCACAAGCCTTACTTTAAAACTTGCAAGTGACAGATTAACTGTGCCTTTTCCAACTATTGTTGAAGTTATTGGAATGGAAATTATTTTTGAGGCTTTAAGAGAGGCTGGTATAAGAATGCCTAATGCCTTAGGGGGTACCCTTGGTATTGTAGGAGGCATTATTATAGGACAGGCGGCTGTTGATGCAGGGTTAGTCAGTCCAATGGTTGTAATTATAATTGCCTTAACGGGAGTTTGCAGTTTTGCTATTCCTAATGTTGCCTTGGTTTCAGCTTACAGACTTTTAAAGTATTTTATAATATTTATATCTGCCATTTTTGGAATGATTGGCTTTATAGTAGGTATTTTTATTGTGCTTACTCATATTTGTTCAATTAAAAGCTTTGGTGTAAATTACAGCGAGCCTTTTAGCGGAGATAAAGATGATTCTGTAATTGACGATACATTTTTAAGAGTGCCTTTAAAATATATTAATTCCACAAAAATATTTAACAAAAAGGAGGATTGATAGAGTGAATAATATATCCTACAAACAATATCAGGCTCTTACACTTATTGTACTTGTAACAGTTAATTTTATAATGATTTCATTTATTACAACAAGTCTTATATCTATAATTACAGGTTTATTTCTTTCTTTTTTATATGGATTAATATTTTTAATGGTTAAAAATAAGGTTAATTATAATTTATTTACTTCTTATGTTTTATCTTTAAAATATATAGTTACTTCTTCATCTTTAATAGCTATATTTACAAAAATAACCCTTGATATATTTGTTAAAGATGTTAATAAATATGTTATGTTAATTATTATATTTTTGGCAGCATCATATTGTGCTGTAAATAATGATGCAATTTACAGAATAGGCAGAATTTTATATATATTTATACTAATTCCTATAATTTCAGTTATAATTTTTTCTTTTGGAGATATTAAACTTAATAATATAGTGGAAAATTTTAATATTTACAGCTTAAAAGATATTTTTTATATTAGCTTTACAAGTCTTATTTTTGAAATAACTGGAATTTTTACAAACTTTTATGACCACCACTTTTCATTAAGAAAATATGTTATTCCAACCCTTTTTTCTATTTTTATAATTATTGTTGCCTATATTTGTGTAGTTGGCAGACTTGGAGCTTCTTCTTTAAAATACAGCTATCCCTCTTTTGAACTTATGTATTCATCAGATATGTCAGACTTATTGATTAAAAGACAAGAGGGTATTTTAATTTCAATGTTTTTAATGGGTTTATTAACTGCAATAAGTTTATATATGTATTTTTCAATTTCAACAAAAGTAATTTTTAAAAATAAATTTATAAATTTAATGCTGATTTTTATTTTATCAGCCCTAATTATTTTTACAAATAAACCCTATTTATTTTTTATTGTATCTAATTTTATAGGTGGCATAATTTTACTGATTTTAATGTTTTTATCAAGGAGTGATAAGAGTGAAACATAGCTTTATAATACTTTTTTTAATTTTTATTTTAACAGGCTGTAGTGCAAAAGAGCCTGAAAACAGAGATTTTGTAATGCTTATGGGAATATCAAAAAATGATGGATATGACCTAACAGTTGGAATTTCAAAGTTAGGAGATGAAAAGGATAAGCTCTCTATTTATAAATCAAAAGGTGAAACCTTAAACAATGCTTTATATAATCTTAATAATATTACTTCAGGAGCCTTATTTTTGGGGGATTTACAGGGAATAATTATAGATAGTAACATAGAAAATGAAATAGTAAAATTAATAAATAACAATATGGAAATAGGTAGGGATATACCTATATTATATTGTGGTAATATTGATGATTTAATGAGCTTTGAAAATGAAAAAATATCTTTGCAGAATTATATTACACAATATTATTCAAACTATAAAAATAAAAAAGTAAATATAGAAACTTATATTAATAATTGTGAAAATTACAGAAAAATAGGAACTATAAAACTATCAGATAATAATTATACCATAGAATAAAAACATTAATTATTAGATTAGACTTGAAAATATCTCTGATTTATATTACAATATAGATTATAGTTATTATAGGTGGGATAATATAATGGAAAAAAGTAAGAAAGATAATAAAAAAAGAGGCATAAAAAAATCAAAAAATAGCTCATCAACTGAGCCTAAAAAGAAAGTTTTATCTGAAGAAGAAAAACTTGCAAGAAAAAGGTCAAGAATAAAAAAAGAAAAGCTTAGAAAAAAGAAAAGAGAGCTGTTAATTAAAAAACTTATGGTATTTGCCATAGCTTTGGTTGTGGTTTTAGGTGTTTTGTATTGTTGCTATGGAAAAATTGTATATGCCGATAAGTTTTTGCCTGGTACAACAGTTGAGGGTATAGAATGTGGAAATGTTACAAGCAAGGAATTTGTTAATAAATTTAGTGAAATTATAAATGAGTATTCTTTGGCTGTAAAAAAAGACGGAAAGGCAGTAGATTCCGTTAAGGCTACAGATGTGGGACTTACAGTTTCCGGTGATATATCAAATAAGGTAAGAAATTCCATAACTAAACAAAATAAATTTTTATGGTGTTTGGGATATTTTGGTAAAAATTATGATGTTAAACTGGAAAATCCTGTTTCAATAAATGAAGATACATATAATAATTTTATTAAAACAAGTGTTGGCTATAATCTTCCTGCTACAGTTGAAAATGCAGAACAATCTATAATTTTTGAAAATGGAAAATACAAGGTTTCTGACCCTGTTTATGGTGATGAAATAGATAAGAAATTATATTCTGAAAAAATTATGGAGTGTATGTTAAATCTTGATAAGGAAATAGATTTAAAAGATTGCGATATTTATACAAAGCCTGTAGTAACAGGAGATAAGTCAAAATATGAAAAGGCTGTAAGTGATGCTAATAGCAAGGTTAATTTTGGAAGTCTTAAAATAAATGCAGAGGGCTTTAATGGTGATTTAGCTAAGGAAATTATAGAAGGCTCTCTCATAATAGATAAAGATTTTAATGTAAGCCTTAATAGTGATACAATTAAAGCTTCTGTTGATAAGGTGTCAAAAAAATATAATACCTTAGGCGGTACAAGAAAATTTAATACAAGCCATGGTACAGTTGTAGATGTAGTTGGTGGTGATTATGGCTGTACTCTTGATTTAAAGGGTATTGAAAATGCAGTTGAAAATGCCTTATTAAAAGGTGGAAATGAAACAAAAACTGTTAAATACACTAAAAATCTTTTAAATGAAAATGAGGATTTAATAGGTAAAACCTATGTTGAAATTGACCTTACAAATCAGTATGTATGGCTTTATGTAGACGGCAAACTTGTGTGTGAAACTCCTTGTGTAACAGGTCTTGCAGGAGGTTCGAGAGAAACTCCACAGGGTGTGTATTTATTAAAGAACAAATTAATGGATGTTCCTCTTGTTGGAGCAAATTATGTTACACCTGTAAAATATTGGATGCCTTTTAATGGTGGAATTGGGCTTCACGATGCTGTATGGCAGTCTAAATTTGGCGGTGAGCTTTACAAAACAAAGGGTTCTCATGGCTGTGTAAATCTTCCTATGGATAAGGCTGAGGTAATTTATAAAAATGCGGTTATAAATATGCCTGTAGTTTTATATTATGATACAAGACTTCCTGAT
>JBJFFW010000135.1:0-4546 GCA_051892075.1 Lachnospirales bacterium | reverse complement strand
TTTCTTTGCTGACTAGCATAAATCTGCCTCCCCAGATACAATATTTATCAAATATGTTTAAAGTAAGCCTTTTGTAAAAATATCTCATATTATAACATAAGTCGTTAAAAAAATCAATTTTCATAAAAGTTTATATATTTTTAAAATTATCTTAAAACATTTCTAACAACACTAACGACAAAAAAAGGATGACAATATAATGCCATACTTAACAGAAGTTGAAAATATAAACTTATGTATTAAATATTTTTAATTATTCTCTACAGGAATCTGAATTTCCATAACAGTTTCTTTTATATCATTTGTAAGTGTAACATCCAATTTATAAATTTGAAAAATATTACCACATATCTTCAAATTATTATCGGCTATGTATTTTTTAATTATTTCAAAGGATTTATCATATTTTTCAAGAGTACCGTTAGCATACAGCATACAAACATAATTGCCTGCCGGTATTTTTTTAATATATTCACTATTTACATTATTTTTAACAATAAGCATAGGATAAGCAGTTATATACTCATCATTTTCTTCAAGAATCCTTTCATCAGTATATACGCCTACTCTATCACTTGCAAGAATTGGCGCTACCTCGTCATTAAGATAACCCTCAAGCTTTGTATAAGCATAGGCATGTGCCTCTTTACCTCCTGCCTGTTCTCCAAAAGAAATCATATATCTTTCTGGCATTTCAATAAGTTCTACCTTATAAAGTTCCAAACTATCAAGGCTTTGAATAAACTTAATTTTATCCTTTAAAACTTTATCTAACACCATATATCGCTTAATGTCCTCCTCAAGCTTTAATTGGTATTTCTGTAAAAGCTCAGCAGACTTTTTCAAATTTCTATTATTAAAATACTCAACAATCTGTTCAAGAGGCATTTTAAGTGAACGCAGTTCAAGTATTGTCCCAAGTTTCTCATACTGTCTTATTGAATAATATCTGTAACCATTTTCCTCAGAAACATACTCAGGCTTTAAAAGATTTATTCTATCATAATATCTAAGGGTTTCAGCAGTTGTATTTCTAAGTCTTGCAAGCTCAGAAACAGTTAAATACTTTTTCTTCATACTCCATACCTCTGAATTTCATATATACACTGTGATAAATAGCTATATCTTTCCATACCATATTTATAATAAAAATCTTTATCTTTTCCATAAGCAATTTGAACACAGGACCATACTGACCAATAAAAGGAAGTTAAGAATTTATTTTCATAATATCTTAAATACAGCTCATCTGTCATTTTACCATTAGTATACTCATTTAGCAACTGATTTTCCAAAGAATTATCAAGCTTATTTTCCATAGAAAAACAAGCTAAATCATAAAATGGGTCATTCATACCACTATACTCCCAATCAATCATTTTAAGACAGCTTTCATCACCTATAAAATTTCCTGCTAAAGTATCGTTATGACATGGAGAAAGCTTAATATTGGAGCTATGTAATTTTTCTGCAATTTTATTAAAATACATAATCATATTTTCCCAGTTAGGAAAAAAATCACTGTATTTCTTCTCTTTTAATATTGCAAGATTTATATTAATTTTATCGACAGGATTAAAAACTGACTCAAAAACAGCTCCACTATTATGACAACGCCTCATAATATTTGCAGCAGCCTTTAAAAGGCTGCTGCTATTTAAGATATCTTCTGCTGTTAATGTACTTCCTTCAATAAATTCTGAAATTTGAAACCCTGTATCCATATCGCTGAAATAAATTTTAGGAGCAATACCTATTTCAGCCATTTGTGAAACATTTGAAAATTCCTTTTTTCTATCAATATAATTTTCTGTGCCTATACCGGCAATTCTAACAGCATATTTTTTATTGTTCAAAATAAGCTTATAATTTTTATTTGTAACGCCACCTGACATTACCTCTACCTTAATTTCATCGAAGCTCATTTTATCACCCTATTCTTATTCTGATGCTAATTTTTCCACAAAAGATGAATCAATCATTTCACCACAATCTGCATCTGTATCAAGTACACCCATTTCATTCATAAACTTTTCAACTGTATTTTGAGTATAGCCCCAGTAGGTGTAATTATCTGCCGGTGTAAAGGATTCAAGTGCCATTTTAGCATCAGGAATTATAAGTCCTGAAATCTGTGCATTAAATTCTTCTTTGCTTACACCAAGCTTTTCTGCCATAAATTCACTTGATTCATCACCATTTTCTCTCCAGTAATCTGCTGCCTCATAAAAGCTTTTTACCATAGCTTCAACAACATCCGGATGATTTTCAATCATATCACCTGATGCAGCAAGTACATCACTTATAATATCTGGATTGTCTGATGTTGAGTATAATACATTTCCACCCTTAGCCTTTGCCTGTGAGAAATATGGGTCCCAAATACAAGCTGCATCGCACTGACCTGCAATAAAGGCATTACCTGCTGCTTCAATAGACATATCAACCATATTTATATCATCAATAGTCATACCATTTTCCTGTAACAAAGTAAGTAAAAGAAGATGGTCAACACTGCAATACTGAGTTGCTACTGTCTTACCCTTTAAATCTGCAACTGTTTTAATATCAGATGTTGCAACAAGTCCCTCACAACCGTTAGACTTATCTGCAAGTAAAACTACCTTAAAACCTGCACCCTCTGCATACGGTGCAATACTTTCAGCAGATGCGTATGTACAAAAATCAAGCTGACCGCCTACAAACGCACTTGAATTATCAGTAGTAGATGAGAATTCCTGAATATCTACATCAAGACCATTCTTTTCAAAAATACCTTTTTCATCAGCAAGATAAAAAATCTCAAAGGCAGGCCATGGAACCATACCAAGAGTAACCTTTGTAAGTCCATTTTCTGATGAAGCTGTTTCTGTTTCTCCACCACCACAGGCAGATAAAGAAAATGCCATTACTACACTCATTAACAAAGAAATTAATTTTTTCATTTTTCATTCCTCCAATCAATTTTAATATGCTATATATTAAACCCTTGGGTTACACAAAGGTCAAGACTTTTTTTACATTTTTTTTAAATTTTTACAAATTCAGCTTTATGACTTGAAAATATAGTATAATAGCCAAATCCTACTTCTTTTAAAAACTCTATGCTTATTTGTGAAGTAGAACCAACTTGTTCTGCAATATGAGCATCTGAACCCATTGTTATAATTTCTCCTCCACATTCTCTGTATAATTTAATAAGCCATAAAGGAGGCATAATTGTTGTGCCTCCTCTTGCTATACCTGAAGTATTAAGCTCTATACCCTTCCCTCTTTCTTTTAATACCTTGAATAATTCCACATAAAATTCCTTGTATTTTGTTACATCAGGAATAATTCCTGTCTGATTTTCAATATATCTTGATGGATATGTCAAATGGCCCATAACATCAAATTCATAGTTTTTTGCCAAATCCATTAAATGGTTATTATAATTTTTATACACTGCATTATAATCCCATAAATTAAAATCATAATCTCCCACATCTATATCATTTTCCATATTATGAATTGAGCCTATGATAAAATCAAGAGGATATTTACCATAAAACTTTTCATATTCCCAAGGATTATGTTGTGGTGTTCCAACCTCAATACCCAATTTAATATTAAGCTTAGATTTGTACTTTTCCTTTATATTGTTTAGCTCTTGATACCAACTTTCACAATCCAGCATATAGCTATATTCTTTTTTCTCATATATATCCAAATGGTCAGTTATGGCTATTTCCTTTAAACCTCTGCTTATTACTATATTGCATATATTATCCATAGTTTCTTTGCTGTCAAAGGAAAACCCACTATGTATATGATAATCAACAAGCATATTAACACCCCTTTTCAAGCATTTCCTTAATAATATCCACAATATAAGCTCCGGCTTCAACAGGTGGTATACCTGCCTTACTTATATTAGATACTACTGTATAATCAGACTCTAACATATCAGGTCTTGCATTGTATGCTATATATGCTGACATACTTTCTGAGGTAATAAGTCCTGGTCTTTCACCAATAAGAACACAGGTTACCTTTGCCTTTAAAAGACTCCCAATATATCTGGCTGTGTTTACTCTACAGTATCTTACAAAAAAAGGTGTACCAATAGTAACTCCTTCACTTTCAAGTCCAGCTTTAATAGTAGGATAAAGATAAGGTATATTTGCTTCTATTGATGGAGAACAAAGCCCATCTCCAAAATAAATCTGAACATCAGGAGCATATATGCATTTTTCTTTAATAATATCTAAGGTTTCATCACTAAAAAGTCTGCCAAGATTAGGTCTTGTAATCATTTCATACTTTGACCTACACCTTGTTTGGACTTCAAAAACACCCAGTTTCTTTACAGTTTCATCACTAACCTCTGAATAAACAGCATCAGCCGCTGCTGCCTGGTCTGCCCAAAATCTGAGCATTGCCTTTGTTTTATACCTTGCACCACTATGACCTATTCCTATTCTTGCAGGAGTTGCCTCTTTTAAACCATCAAGAACATCAGGCGATTTAATATTGTTATAGCACACTAAATTATTTATAGGTTCAG
>JBJFFW010000134.1:0-4559 GCA_051892075.1 Lachnospirales bacterium | reverse complement strand
AGAAATATATGGAAGTTTGGATAAATACTTATAAGTTTAGTCTTGATGTTATAAAGGCAGCTTGTGAAAAAACTGTGCAAAACACAGGTAAAGTCAGTTTAAGTTATGCTGAAAAAATACTTGCAAGCTGGCATAGTAAGGGTGTAAAAACAGTTGATGATATTTCAAAGCTTGATGAAAAGCCTGAAAATAAACAGCCTAAAAAAACTATTGCACCTAAAAATGTATTTACAAATTACACTCAAAGAGTATATACCGATGAAGAAATTGAGGAAATTATCCGAAGAAAGGCAAATAATTAGTTATGACTAAAAGTGAAATATATGCCAAGATACAGAGAAGCTATGACAGAGAAAGAAATTCTTCTGAGCTTAAATGTGAAGGGCGAAAAAAAGAATTATATGCTAAAATACCAAGACTTGCAGAAATCCAACAGGAGCTTGGTAATACAGGTACAAGCCTTGCAGAAATTTTTATAAATGGTGGAAACAGAGCTGAGGGACTTTTAGCTTACAGAGTAAAGTGTGAAAGTTTGGAGGCTGAGAAGAAGAAAATTTTGTTGGAAAATGGTTATCCGGAAAATTATCTTGAAGTTGAGCATAAGTGTAAAAGATGCAAGGACACAGGCTATATTGGGGATAAAAGATGTGGCTGTTTTAAAAGAAAGCTTACGGAATTTTATTATAATATGTCAAATATTGAAGATGTTATTAAAAAAGAAAATTTTGACAATTTTAATATTAATTTATATTCTGATGATATTTTAGATGATAATGGTGTTTCTGCAAAGGATAATATAAAAAAAATACTTGCTGATGTAATGGATAAATTAAGCAAGATTAATGTAAAGCCTGCAAACCTTCTTTTTTCAGGCAGTTCAGGAATGGGAAAAACTTATATGTCTAATTGTATTGCAAAATATCTTATGGACAGAGGAATGTCTGTAGTTTATATGAGTGCCTTTAATTTGCTTGATGCAATGATAAAAGAAAGGTTTAGCTTTGAATCAAATGATGATAAAATAAAGATTGTGGAAGATTGCGACCTTTTAATTATTGATGATTTAGGAACAGAGGGTATAAATAACAACACTCTCACAGCTTTATTTAATATTTTAAACACCAGGCTATTAACAGGAAAATCTACTATAATATCTACCAATTTCACAGTACAGGAAATTTATAAGATATATAGTGAAAGAATAGTGTCAAGAATAATGGGTAACTATAAAGTATACAAATTTTTTGGAAATGATTTAAGAATTTTATAGAAAATCTAACAAAAATTAAAATTTGATTAAAAAAATATTAGTAATATTTACATTTTCTATTGAAATATAGCTCCCGATGGGGTATAATAATATTAATTATTGTAATATAGGGATATATGCGTATATTCCTAATCAGAACGGGGGTTTTGGCGTGATAGAAGCAGTAAGCTGCGGTGGCGTTGTAATCCATAATGGCAAAGTTCTGTTACTTTATAAAAATCAAAATGGCAGGTACATGGGCTGGGTTCTACCTAAGGGGACAGTTGAAAGTGGAGAGACCTATAAGCAAACAGCCCTTAGAGAGGTGAAGGAAGAAACTGATTCCGATGCTGAAATTGTAAAATATATCGGTAAAACGCAGTATACCTTTAAGGGAACTAACGATATTGTTAACAAAACAGTTCACTGGTATCTTATGGTTACAGATTCCTTTAATTGTAAGCCACAGGCGGAAGAATTTTTTGCTGATGCCGGATTCTATAAACAACACGAAGCTTATTATCTTCTCAAGTTTCATGATGAAAAACAAATAATGAGGAGAGCTTTTACGGAATACAATGATTATCGAAACAAAAAATTTAAAATGAAGTATAATCAGTAAAAGGAGGAATTAATATGAAAAACGATTTAGCTGTGTATGAAATTAAGCATTTACTTAAAAAGTTTGAAAAACAAAATCTTATAAAAACTATAGTGTTAGTTGGTGTAGGTTTTGCACTTGTTGTAATTTGTACTATTCTTATTGTAAGTAAGTTAAAGAAAAAGGAAGAACCTATTTCTTATGATGGTCTTGATTTTGAAGATTGGGACGATTTAGATGATATGGATTATGACGAGTATGATTTTGATGAGGATGCAGAGGATATGGATTTTGACTTTGCAGAGGAAGAAACTGATAATATTTAATAAAAAAATGGCTACTGCGAATTTGTGGTAGCCTTTTTAGGAGGTATATTTATGTTATTTAAAAAAATTCAAGCTTTGGCTTTAACAACAGTAATGGTATTTAGTGGTTTGGGTCTTGTTCAGACAATGGCAAAAGATAAGGCTAAAATTTTTATTGCAGGTGATTCAACAGCTTGTATTTACGGCAGAGATGATAATTATTCTGTTGCAAGAGAAGGCTGGGGTATGGCTTTTAGCTATATGGTTAATGAGGATAAGGCAGAGGTAGTGGACCTTGCATTATCAGGCAGAAGTTCAAAAAGCTACATAATTGAGGATAATTATAAAACTCTTTTAAATGATATGGGTGAGGGAGATTATTTGATTATTCAGTTTGGACATAATGACCAAAAAGCTGACAAGCCTGAAGAAGCAAACGACCCAACTCGTATAAGATATACTTCCGATAAGGGAGATAAGGATACAGAGGGGTCTTTTAAACACTCTCTTTATGTAAACTTTGTTTTGCCTGCTGAGGAAAGAGGTGCAACACCTATTTTATGCACACCTGTTTCAAGACACGATTTTGAAGATGGAAAATGTACTGACAGCCATGGTAATTATGATGATTGCATAAGAGAGCTTGCTAAAGAGCTTAATATTCCTTGTGTTGATATGACAACTCTTACATCTGACCTTTATAATTTAGAGGGAGAAACTCAAACTCAGGCTTATCATGCAATTTATAAAGATGTGGAAAAAGGAAAGTATGGTCATGATGATACTCATTTTAATAAATATGGTGCTTTAACAGTGGCTGAACTTGCAAGAGGTGAACTTTTAAAAATTGATGGTATTAAGGATTTATTAAGACCTGCTAAAACTTATACACAGACATATACTAAATATTACACAGTAAAAAGAGCTGACTATGCGGCAACAATGGCTAGAATTTTAGGTGCAGAGCCTGTTGAAGATGCAGATGAGGTATTTATTGATACTAATAAGGAAACTAATCCAAATGAAATTGCTTATTTACAGGCAGCCAAAGATTTAGGAATTATTAAGGGTGATGATAAAGGCAATTTTAATCCTGATACAGAGCTTAAATTTGAGGATATGGCTATAATGACAGCAAGAACTCTTGCTATAGCAGGATTTGAACCTTATGATTATGATTATAATATTAAAAATGTCAGGGATTTTGCTAAGGCAGATGCAAATACTGTAATGTATTATTTTGAAAATGTAATTGTAAATGATGTTAAAGGCGATGAAGCTATTGATATGGTATCAGCAGAAAGTATGTATGTAAATTTATATGATTTAATTCATGAAGAAGCTGATGTAGAAAAGGTACAGACTTTAGAAGAAATTGAAAAGGTTGAATAAAATAAAAGGAGCGAGAAGCTCCTTTTATTTTATGAGTATATTTATGTAATTTGCAATCATAATTACAACAGGTAAAGAAAAAGCCGAAAGGAGAGTAGTTATAATATAAAGCTCTGATGCGTAAAGAGCATTTTTATTATATCTTAAAGCAAACATTGTACCTGAAGCTCCTGTAGGGCAGGCAAGTTCAATAATAGATGTGTAAGTTACTGTTTCATCAAATTTAAAAAGAAGTAATATTACAGAGGCACAAACAGGAATTACTAAAAGTTTTAAAAGTGAAATTATATATACTCTATAATTTTTAAGTGCCTTTAATATATTGGTTTGTGCCATTGTTGCACCGGCTACTATCATTGCAAGAGGTGTATTCATATCACTTATGTAATTAAGTGGGTCAGCAACAATTTTAGGTATTTTAATTTTACAGCATAAAATTCCAAGAATAATTGAAATAACAGCAGGAGATAAAAGTCCTGAAATTATTGTTTTTTTATCGGTTTTCCCTGTTGTAAGAATAAGTCCTTGAGTCCACAAAAGTATGTTAAAAACAGTAAGATAAGCTGCAAGATAAAATACTCCCTCACTTCCAAATAATGAATTTATAATTGGAATTCCAATAAATCCACAATTAGAATAAATACAGGCTATTCTCTCTATATCATAATCTTTAACTTTTTTACCAATAACAATATATGATATTACAATACCTACAATATGACATATAAAGGCAAATAATACAGACATTAAAAAGCCTTTAACAAGTCTGTCTGTAAAATCCTGCTGAAAAGCCATAAATAATACTGCCGGATTTACAATCATTAAAAGTACATTTGATAATATTTTATTTCCGTCTTTAGTTATTATTTTTGATTTATAGCCTATAATGCCTGCAATCAAAATAATAAACATTTCTATTAATTTAGTAAAAGTAATTTGAGCAAGTTCCATATCAGTTCTCCATTAAAATATCTGCATATTTACCTTTAATAACCTTAATAAGGTCATTGGG
>JBJFFW010000133.1:0-4561 GCA_051892075.1 Lachnospirales bacterium | reverse complement strand
TATTGGTACATTGTTACCAACTCAGGAATTTGCAAAGGATATGGTTTCAAAAGATGGCTGTAATATTATAAACATTTCTTCAATGAATGCCTTTACTCCATTAACAAAAATTCCTGCTTACAGTGGTGCAAAATCTGCAATAAGTAATTTCACACAGTGGCTTGCGGTACATTTTTCAAAAGTTGGAATTAGAGTAAATGCTATTGCTCCGGGATTTTTTGTAACAAAGCAAAATGAAAAGCTTTTATTTAATGATGACGGAACTCCTACAGCAAGAACAGCTAAAATACTTTCTGCAACACCTATGGAAAGATTTGGAGAGGCAGAGGAACTTAATGGTGCTTTATTATTCCTTTTAAATAATGAGGCAGCAAGTTTTATTACAGGTGTGGTGATTCCTGTAGACGGTGGTTTTTCTGCTTATTCAGGTGTATAAAAATGTTTTAAGCTAAAGGGGGTTTAAAATAATGAGAAAATGTAAAAAAATTCTGTGTATAGTACTTGCAGCAGCCCTTTCTCTTACAATCCTTACAGGCTGTGGCAGTAATGAGAAGGGGTCAAAGCAGATAATACGAATTGGACATAATCAGTCAAGTGAGCATCCAACACATATTGCCCTTGTTGCCTTTGAAAATTACATAGAAGAAAATTTAGGTGAGAAATATGATGTTGAAGTTTATCCTAGTGAACTTTTAGGCTCTCAAACAGATATGGTTCAGCTTACTCAAACAGGTGCTATAGATTTTTGTGTAGCAAGTAATGCTATACTTGAAACATTTAGCAAAAATTATGAAATTTTTAATTTGCCTTATCTGTTTTCAAGTCCAGATGCTTATCATGCAGTAATGGACGATACGGAAATAACAGATAAGTTATTTAAGTCAACAGCTAAGGCAGGTTTTGAGGCTGTAACTTGGCTTGATGCAGGCACAAGAAATTTCTATACAGTTAAAAAGCCAATAGAAACTCCTAGTGATTTATCAGGTATGAAAATAAGAGTTCAGCAGTCGCCTACAAATGTTGAAATGATGCGTCTTTTAGGGGGTTCAGCTACTCCTATGGGCTTTGGTGATGTATATACGGCTCTCCAGTCAAATATTATTGACGGTGCTGAAAATAATGAGCTTGCCCTTACAAATAACGGACATGGTGATGTCTGCAAATACTATTCTTATGATATGCACCAAATGGTACCTGATATTTTAATTGGAAATTATAACTTTCTTGAAAATATGCCTGATGATGAAAGATTAATATTTGAAGAAGGCTTTAAAATTGTAAATAAGGTTGAAAGAGAAGAATGGTCAAAGGCTGTTGATGAGGCTAAGAATAGAGCTGAAAATGAACAGGGTGTAGAATTTTTCTATCCTGATGTGCAGCCTTTTATGGACGCCTGTAAGCCTTTACATGAAACTGTGTTAAATAATAACCCTGATATTAAGCCAATATATGATGCTATACAGGTATATAATGAAAAGTATTCAGAGTAGGAGGGACTTTTATGGATAATACAAGAAAATTATTAAATAAATTTTTAAACTTTCTTGCAAGTATTAGTTTTGCTGCAATGGTAATTCTTACTTGCTGGCAGGTATTTACAAGATATATTCTTAAAAATCCGTCACCATGGTCTGAAGAACTTGTATCTTATTTATTTGCGTGGATGGCACTTATTGGTGCATCTGTTGTTACAGGTGAAAGAGGTCATATGAATATACCTGTTGTTGTAGATAAAATGGGTGAAAAAGCAAAAAAGGGATTTCTTATTTTTGCAGAAGTTATTGCTTTTTTATTCTCTGCTGTAATTTTGGTTTATGGTGGCATTAAGATTACATCTCTTGCTATGGGACAGCTTACTTCATCACTTGGAGTGCCTATTGGTGTATTCTATATTGTTTTACCTTTATGCGGTATTTTAAATATGGTTTATGCTCTTTTAAATGTTGTTGATATTTGCAAGGGAAAGGAGGTATAATTTATGGCAATGCAATCACTGTTAATTATAGTTTGTATATTGGTAGTGTTACTTGTAATAGGTGTGCCTATATCCTATTCCATAGGTATATCTGCTCTTGTGGCAATTTTACAGACTGTACCTTTAGATGTTTCAGTTGTAACTGCGGCACAAAGAACTTTTGTAGGTATGAGTAAATTCTCTCTTACTGCAATTCCATTTTTTATTCTGGCAGGTAATTTAATGAATCAAGGTGGTGTTGCTAAAAGACTTGTAGATTTTGTAAATGCAATACTTGGCAAACTTCCAGGTTCACTTTTAGTTACAAATGTAGGTGCTAATGCTTTATTTGGTGCAATTTCAGGTTCAGCTTCAGCGGCAGCAGCGGCTGTTGGTAATATGGTAGCATCAGGTGAGGAAGAACAGGGCTATGATAAGGCTTTATGTGCTGCGGCTAATGGTGCGTCAGCTCCTTCAGGCTTACTTATTCCTCCGTCAAATGCCTTAATTACATACTCTTTGGTATCAGGTGGCACATCTGTTGCAGCACTTTTCTTAGCAGGCTATATACCTGGAATTATATGGGCATTATGTTGTATAATTGTAGCAGTTATTATTGCAAAGAAAAAAGGATATGTAGGAATTAAGGGTAAATTTAGCTTTAAAACTTTAGGTATTGCTACAGTTAGAGCACTTCCTTCACTTTCACTTATAATTGTAGTTATTGGTGGTATTGTAGGTGGTATTTTCACTGCAACAGAAGGTTCAGCTATAGCTGTTGTGTATGCTCTTATTTTAGGTATAATTTATAAAAATATTACTTGGCAGTCCTTTAAGGAAATTCTTATTGAAAGTGCTAAAATGAGTGGTATGATTGTATTTCTTATTGGTGTGTCTAACATTTTAAGCTGGGTTATGGCTTTCACACAGATACCACAGGCTATTTCAGCAGCACTTCTTGGAATTACAAGCAATAAGTATATACTTCTTTTAATTATGAATGTAATTTTACTTATTGCAGGTACATTTATGGATGTAACTCCTGCAATATTAATATTCACACCTTTATTTCTTCCTATTGTAAAGGAATTTGGTATGAATTCTGTTCAATTTGGTTTAATGCTTACTTATAACTTATGTATTGGTAATATTACTCCACCTGTTGGCAACACATTATTTGTGGCAATTAAAGTCGGTAAAACAACACTGGCAAAGGTTATGCCTTATATGCTGTTATTTTATGGTGCAATTTTACTAGGTCTTTTACTTGTAACCTATGTTCCTGCAGTAAGTATGACATTACCTGAATTGGCAGGTTTAATTAAATAAATCTTTTTAGTTACTTTTTAGAGATTGTTCTTATTGTGAGAGCAATCTCTTTTTTAATAAAAATAATTAAGGTTTATCTTTCAATGTTGAAATATCAGATTATTTATGTTATCATAATATATTATAATTGTGACGGGGTATTGTTATATGATTAAAGAAACTTATAATGAGGAAGAAACTAAAAAAATCGGTTTTGAAATTGGTAAAAATGCAAAGTCTGGTGAAATATATTGTTTAAAAGGCGACCTTGGTGTTGGCAAAACTGTTTTTACAAAAGGCTTTGCCGAGGGACTTGGTATTACGGAACATATTACAAGTCCTACTTTTACTATTGTAAATGAATATTATGGGAAATTGCCTTTTTATCATTTTGATGTATATAGAATTGGCGATTCTGATGAAATGTATGATATAGGTTGTGAGGAATATTTTTTTGGTGAGGGAGTATGTTTAATAGAATGGGCAGAACTTATTGAAGATATATTGCCTTCTGATGTTATATGGATTAGTATAGAAAAAGATTTAGATAAGGGACTTTCTTATAGAAAAATTGAGGTGGGAAAATGAAAATATTAGCTCTTGATACAACAGGACTTGTTGCAAGTGTTGCACTTGTTGATGAAAATAAGACTATAGCAGAATTTACTACTAATTTTAAAAAGACTCATTCTCAGACTATTATGCCTATGCTTGATGAACTTTGCAAAACTGTAGAGCTTAACTTAAATGATATAGATTACATAGCTTGTGCCTGTGGACCGGGAAGTTTTACCGGGTTAAGAATTGGGGCAGCTACAGCAAAGGGCCTTGCCCATGGACTTGATAAAAAAATTATACCTGTTCCAACTCTTGACGGACTTGCATATAATCTTATGTATTCAAATATGGTTGTAGTGCCAATTATGGACGCCAGAAGAAATCAGGTTTATACAGCTTTGTATGATACATCAGAGGGCTTTAAAAGAATAAGTGATTATATGGCTTGTGATATTTATGAACTAATTGATATTATAAAAGAAAAAAATTATAACCCTGTTTTCTTAGGTGACGGTGTGCCTGTATTTTATGATATTATTAAGGAAAATGGTTATTGTGTTGCACCTGTTTGTGCAAATATGCAAAGTGCCTCATGTATAGGTGCAGCAGCACTTAATAAAATTAATGAGGCTGTTAGCTGTAATGATTTTGAAATTATATATTTAAGAAAATCTCAGGCTGAAAGAGAGCTGGAGGAGAAAAATAAAAATGCAAATTAATATTGTACCTATGACATTAGAA
>JBJFFW010000132.1:0-4598 GCA_051892075.1 Lachnospirales bacterium | reverse complement strand
AAGATTTAATAAATTTATTAATTTTAAGGATTATAATGCTTTGGAATTATATGAAATTTTTATGGGAATGTGTAAAAAATCAGGATATATTCCAAATAATGACGCCAAAAATTATATAAAAGAACATTTTGCAAGGCTCTATATAAATAAAGGTGAAAATTTTGCAAACGGCAGAGAAGTAAGAAATTATTTTGAGGCTGTTGTAGTAAATCAAGCTAACAGATTAGTTTTAGATAAGGAATTAACTAACGACGAACTGGCTGAACTTAAAATAGAAGATGTAAAATTAAGTAATTAAAAAAATATCATTAAGTTTAGAATTTTTGCAAATATTTCTTAATGTATTTGCCTATTCTATACAGATTGTCAAAAACTAAAATTTTATTTATCTTTATGTGATTTGTTAGGCGACCACCCTTCGCCCTATAAAACATTTTTTAATTATAGCATAACTTGGTAAAAACGGTTGTTCTTGTAGGGGCGATTAGTAATCGCTCGCAAATTATGAAAAGAAAATATCTTTACTGACGGTCTAAGGGAATGGTTTTTAACCATTCCCTTAACTTAATGAAATTTTAAAAAAAGCTATTTATTATTTATCTGTCACATCAATTTCACTCATATTATCTGTACTAAATGGGTCTATTTCAACAATAGATACTCCCGGAATTGCAAAATCTGTGCTGTTATTTTCCTCTTTTATTTCTTCATTATTATCCTCAATTACCTCTGTCTTTTTATTGGAAATTTCAGCAGTTTTTGTTTCACTGTCCCAATTAATATCAGCATCAACAGCTTCACCCACAGCTCTTAAAGGAAGCATAAATCTGCCATTAATAATTTGCTGAGCCACATCAGGAGTAATTTCCTTGTCATTTACAAAAAATGAATTTTCTCCATTTGTAAGAGTAATAACAGTATTTTTATCCTCACTTGTAAGGGTAGCAGTTTTTGTATCACCATTCCAATCTACACTATAACCCATATATTCAAAGACACCTCTTACAGGCACAAGAGTTCTTCCATCAACAATTACACCTTTGTCCTTAACTTCATTTCCATTTGAAAATACATTGACACCCTCACCTGCCACTACAGGTACACTCATAATAATAAGAGCCACAGCTAATGCTAAAAATTTTTTCATTTTAATAACCTCCGTAAAATTTAACTATATATATTTTATAATAAACACCTAAAAAAAGCAAGATATTATAAATTTTAATTGTAAATTTTAGATTTTATAAGAAAATTTTGTAATTTTATAAGAATTTATGAGATTTTTTGCGAATTTTATAAGAATTTATATTATTTTATAAGAATTTATGCGAATTTTATAAGAAAATATGGTTGACTTTTTCTAATAAAATTCTTATAATTTAATAAAAGGAGGTTTTATTATGCTTGAAAGTGAATTAATAAGTCTGGTAAAATCCATACAGGAACAAAAATGTGAAAGCAATTATATTGAAATAAAATCAGCTAATAAAGGCTGTCCCAAGGTTTATGATACATTTTCCTCTTTTTCAAATCAAATAGGAGGAGGTAAAATAGTGTTTGGTATTGATGAAAATGATAAATATAATATTTGTGGTGTATATGACCCGGCAGACCTTCAGAAAAAAATTATGGAGCAAAGTTTACAAATGGAGCCTGTTATAAGACCTTTATGCACAACAACCATAATAGATGGTAAAACTGTAGTTTGTGCCGAAATTTCTGAAATAGATAATTTTCAGAAACCTTGTTTTTATAAGGGTTCAGGCAGACTTAAAGGCTCTTACATTCGAGTAGCAGACGGTGACAGGCTTATGAGTGAATACGAAGTCTATAGCTATGAAGCATTTAAGAAAAAAATTCACGATGAATTAAGAGAAGTTGAAAGAGCTGATATTAATGAAATATATACAGCTTATTTTGACGAATATTTAGTATATTTAAGAAGTTCAAAGCCTAATTTAGCTAATTTAAGCAAAGAAAGAATATTAAAACTTCAAGGTTTTTCAGACAAAGATAAACCAACTTTAGCAGGCATAATGCTTTTTGCTGATTATCCACAGGCTTATTTCCCTCAACTATCAATTACTGCCGTTAAAGTTCCTGGAAATGAAATAAGTATGACGGGAAATGTTGGTGAAAGATTTATAGATAATAAAAGAATTGATGGTACTTTAACACAAATGCTAAATGAATCTTTAGCCTTTGTTCGCAGAAATATGAAAGTCAAAACTATTATAGATAAAACCACAGGAAAAAGAGCTGACAAAACAGAATACCCTATAATTGCAATAAGGGAAATTATACTTAATGCAATTATTCACAGAGATTATAGTATTCACACTGATTTTACACCTATAACTATTACCATGTATAATAACAGGATTGAAGTTGAAAACCCAGGTGGACTATATGGCAGAATGACTATTGAAAATCTTGGGAAGGTATCAGCAGATACGAGAAATCCTTTTATTGCCAATGCACTTGAGGTTATGAAAGAAACTGAAAACAGATACAGTGGAATTCCTACTATTATTAACGCAATGAAAGAAGCAAATCTTCCAAAGCCTAAATTTGAAAATGACAGAGGTGTATTTAGAGTAACTCTTTATAATGACAGTATTAAAGAAAATACAGCTCTTTCAGATGAGGTAAATGAAATTCTTGCTTTTTGCAAAACACCAAAAAGCAGAAAAGAACTTGAAGAAAAATTTAAAGACAGAATAACCATAGCTTATCTTATGAGTAAATATATACATCCTTTAGTTGAAGATGGTTTTTTGGGCTTAACAATTCCAACTTCACCTAAAAGTAAAAATCAAAAATATTATACTTTATAAAAAACCTCCCTTAAACTTGTAATTTTAAGTTTAAGGGAGATTTATATAGGGGAATACTTGAAAGCAATTTAAGCTAAATATTATTCATAATCTACAACATCAATCCATCTCATAAGGAAATCTCTTTCTTTTTCATTTCCCTTTACAAGCTGAGAAGCTGCCACAATAGGAAGCCACTGCTGAACATACTGTTTTGCAGTATCACTTTTTTTGCAAAACATATTCATATAAAGCTCAGCAGCCTCATTATCACCCTCAAGGCAGAACAAAAGATAAGTTCTTGCAGCATCGGCACTGGCATTACCCTGAGTTGCATGGGACCAGTCAAGAATATAATAATTTCCCTCTGGAGAAATTATTATATTACTAGGGTTAAAATCACCATGGCAAACCTTTGTATGCTTTGGCATACCCTCAAGTCGTGTATGGAGTTCATAACGGGTTGTGGCATCAAGGTTAGTTTCACTTATTTTTCTGTTCATTTTATCTTTAAGCTTATTTAAAAGAGGCGCTCTTTTAGAATGAACTTCAAGCTGAATATCCACAAATTTTCCCATATATTTTGCAAGGTTATCTCTGTCGCCTTTCATAATATCTGCAAGGGTTCTGCCCTCTACATACTCAAGGACAATAGCCCATTTTCCGTCAACTTTTGAAACCTCTTTAAGCTGAGGAATTCTAAGACCTGTTTCCTCAACTCTTGCCTGATTTAAAGCCTCATTTAAAATATCTGATTTAGAAAAATCCTTGTCAAATTCCTTAACTACACAATCACCTGATTTAAAAATAATTTTATTATTTCTCTCGGCTAAAATCTTATCTATATTCATCATAAATACCTCCTATTTACCATAATATGCTCTTAAATACATTTCCTTAATTTCACTCATTAACGGATATCTTGGATTAGCACCTGTGCATTGGTCATCAAAAGCCTGTTCAACCATATCATCAAGGGTATCAAGGAAATATTTTTCATCAATGCCATAATCCTTAATAGTTTTCTTAATACCAACCTTTTCTTTTAATATTTCAATTTCATCAATGAATTTGTTAAGAGTATCTTCATCATTTTCACCACAGATACCACAGAAGTTAGCACATTCTACATATCTTTCAAGGGTATGAGGATATTCATACTGTGGGAAAGTACCCATTTTTCTAGGTACATCATTAGCATTAAACCTCATAACTTCTGTAATAAGGAGTGCATTTGCAACACCATGTGGCAAGTGGTGGAAAGCACCAAGTTTGTGAGCCATAGAGTGGCAAACACCTAAGAAAGCATTAGCAAAAGCCATACCAGCAAGAGTTGAAGCATTAGCCATTTCTTCTCTTGCTTTCATATCCTTACCACCATTTTCATAAGCAGATGGAAGATACTTAAATATTAACTTCATAGCCTTTAAAGCCAAACCGTCTGTATAATCAGTAGCCATAACAGAGGCATAAGCCTCAAGAGCATGAGTTAAAGCATCAATACCACTGGCAGAAGTAAGTCCCTTTGGCTGGTCTTTCATATTGTCAGCATCAATTATAGCCATATTAGGTAAAAGCTCATAATCAGCAAGAGGATATTTTGTACCAGTCTTTTCATCAGTAATAACGGCAAAAGGAGTAACTTCTGAACCTGTACCTGAAGAAGTAGGAATAGCTACAAAATAAGCCTTTTCGCCCATTTTAGGGAAAGTATATATTCTCTTTCTAATATCAGAAAATCTCATTGCCATATCAAGAAAATCAACTTCAGGGTGTTCATAT
>JBJFFW010000131.1:0-4602 GCA_051892075.1 Lachnospirales bacterium | reverse complement strand
GCCATTGAAATTTGTGATTTCAGACCTTCTATTAATTCAAGAAGCTCCTTTTCCATTTCATCATACATTTCCTCAATGGTATCTGTATGGTCGGGTCTTTTTATAAGCTCCCTCATTTTTTGCTTTGCCAAATTTTTAAGCTGTGACTTTGCACTTTCAAGCTCTGACTCAAGTTTATCAACAACACCTGTATTATGATTAATATATCTTGGCTCATCTTTAATTGATTTTTCAAGTTCTTTAATCATATCACCGGAATTATCTCTTACCATTCTAATATAACTTTTTAAAAGCATATTTAAAAGGTCGACTCTTGTATGATGGGAACTACAGCCTTTTGTTCCCCTTCTGTGATAAGTACCACAAACATAAGCAGGAGCTAAGTCAGCTCTACTCAAAGAAAACATAGGAGAACCACAATCACCACAAAAAAGAAAACCTGAATAGCTTGTGTCATATTTCTTTATACCTCTATAGTTGGACTTTGTCCTTTTTTTTAGTTGTGCCTGAGCCATATTAAATACTTTTTCATCAACAATAGCTTCGTGATTTTTTTCAAAAACTATATGCTCTTTTTCAGCATTTTTAATATCAGCACCGTTAATTTTAGCCCTTTTATACTTTCCCTGTCTTAAAGTGCCAATATAAAAATCGTTTTCAATAATACCTTGAATAGTTATAATACTCCATTCAGGTCTTGCCTTTATTTTATTTTCAATTCCAAGTGCATCTTTTCTTGCCTTTTCGTGCAAACGAGGTGTAGGAATTTTTTTATCTGTAAGATAATTAGCAATTTTCTTGTATCCCCAGCCTTGATTATATAAATCAAAAACTTCTCTTACAACTTCCGCAGCAGCTTCATCTACTTCAAAAGTCATTTTCTTGCTGTCAGTAATCACATAGCCATAAGGTACAGAACATATCCATTTTCCATCAGATTGTCTGCGTCTTATTACATTTTTAACCTTTTTACTTGTATCTGTTACAGGCATTTCATTTATGAGAAACCTAAACTGAATAGCTGTCCAATCATCATAAGTAGGATAATCAATACCATCACCTATTGATATAATTCTAACACCGGCATCTCTTAAATCCTCAAGCTCTACTAAACCTTTACTGTTTCTCCTTGAAAAACGGCTAAAATCCTTTATAATAAGAATTTTGTATTCACCATTCATTAACTTTCGTCTAAGATTTTGGTATTCCTCTCTCTGCTCAAAGGTGTAACCTGACCTGTCCCTGTCACAGTAAAAATCAAGATTAGAATTAGGAAATGTCTTTTTCACATAATCCTCAATTATAGCTTTCTGATTTTCAATACTGGTATTGTCCCTGTCCATTTCTTCATCAACAGAAATACGACAATAGCCTGCAATATTTATGGCCATAGTTACACCTCCTTATTATTGATAACATTGTAGCATAATGTAATATTAATTTCAAGTAAAATAAATATTACAATTTAATATAATCTATCTATATATTTTTTAGATATTTTATACCAGTTGTTTATATAATTATCTTCTAATAATTTTTTATCTTTATCTACATACTTTAAAAATATCTTTGTTAATCCATCCCATTTTCTTATATTACCACAGCTATATAAACTCCAGTTTAATTGTTCTAATGTCCAGTTATTTTTAATCATATTGTGCATCATTGATGTAGTTACTAAATTATTGTCATTGTCAGTACCACCAAAAGCTATTGGCTCTACATGATCAATAGATGGCATTAATTCCCAGTAAGCAATATGACATTCATCCATTTTTCCGTGTGGCTGATAAGGAAAATCTATAGGGAATTTTAGTGATAATATTTTTAATACACCTGGATTAATAAGTCTATCACCTGAATATCTATCTATAAAACCATCCCTTATAAAAATATTCAACTTTTGACCTATTGTATATTTTCTTTTATGTACTATAAACCTCTTAAAAGGATATTCTTTATTAATAATATTTAATGCTAAATTATCATTTTCATCATATATTGCATTAATAGCATCTTCAATTATATCAACTTTATTTCTCAAAATATCACCTCTCTAAACTATATACAATAAATATACCCTATTATTAAATCTTATGCAATAAAAAAATAAGACGGTATAAAATCACCGTCCTATTAAAATCCAACTGCCTCTGTAGGCAATTCCTTATTATCCTTAAATAGCTTGTACTTATTATCTTTTAGTAATGCCTCAGTTAGACCTAATAAATCATTATCATCGCCTGACTCAAAAACTGCTACCTTATATTTTTTCTCCTTATATTCTGCATATAAAGGTTTAAGTTTTCTTCTAAGTTTTTCGTCAGTGCATTCCTTTCTGGTGAGCCAAATGCTCACCAGTTTTAATTTATTATCAACTTGTATCTTCATTTGGCTCACCTCCTTTTATGTTTTATAAAGACTACAGATTACTGTTTCAAAAAAATAATATACAGTTAAATAATAAAGCTATTTCAAAATAGATAATCTAATTATATTTAAAAATCCAGTTTTGAAAAAAATATTTAATAAAAATTCAAGTTTTTGCTATAAATCTAATTATTTTTGATTGTTTTTTTATTAAAAACTGGATTTTCTAACCTTTTAAATAGATATTAGTTTTGATTCAGTATCATCAAGTAAATTACAATTATTTATGTCAGAGCTTTCTTTTATGACTGCTAGTAATTCATCAATACTATACACTTTAACCAACATATCCTTGTAATTTTCTACAAGTTTACCATCGTATACTATACAATAACCCTTTGGCATTGTTGATAGTATATTTTTCCAATTTACCCCATTAATCTTTGGCAGTTGTTTATTTAAGTAACTGATACTATCAAGGTCAGACCTCATAATAATACGAGTAGATGCTTGATTTAATTCAGGTTCTAAAGCTTTAATAGGATGCTGTGTAGCCATAATTGCATTGAAATTATATTTTCTACCCTGAGTTAATAATGTATGTAGCGGACTTCCCTCATCAAACTTGAATCCGCAGATTTGAAATTCATCTAATATAGATAAAAAAGGAACTTCATTATCTCTGGATGTTATATAAGAGTACAAATCTTCTAACATCATATTTGTTGTTAATTTAACCTCACTGCGTGATAAACCTTTCATATTAAATACTGTAAGTTTCGGAGTTGAAGTTATTATTTCGGACCAATCTAAATCATCGCTAAATTTAAGATTATCGATTATCGGAAATAATTTTGTGTACAATGTGCCAGCTGATTTTGTACATTTTTCATCAGAATTAGCCATCATTTGTAAAATAACAATTATAGAATCCCAATTAACAGATGTAATTTTTAATGCAAGAAATATATTGTTAGGATGATTAAAATAATCAGGAACAATATTCTTCTCCACATAATTTATACAATCTTTTATGGCAGTATATAAAACTGATTTCTGTTGAACACCAAGGGGTAAACTTCTTTCTACCATATCAGTAACTCTTGTTGCTATATGCTTTTCTGTCTCAATATATTTACCTTCTTCATCAATTATTTCCATAGGATTAAATGTATTTGTTGGAATACCATCTGTTCTAATGTTATAGATTTGAAGATATTTTTCTATTTGTTGAAAAATTTGACTGGGTATTTGAGTTTTAGTGTAAGAATTACCAAAATCAAATATGATTACCGAGTAATTTTTTAACAAAGTCTGTAATATAATTAACAGAGTAAGATAACTTTTTCCACTTCCAGATATACCGGTAATATATACCAATCCGTTAAAATTACTAAACAAATGTTTCAATTTTTTCGTTGCAGTTTTTCCTATTATTGTATTCATATTTTTTCCTCCTTAAAAATTCCAGTCACTATCATTATCTTTTTTTTGAATTTGTTTAGATGTAACCTTATTTTCCAACAAGTCACTTATATCAATTAAGAATACAAAAAAATAAATTTGTTTTCCCATAACAGTTCTTTTTACACGATAATTTTCTTGATATGTATATAATAGGCTATGTATTTTTAGTGTTTTCAAAAGTCTATTACGAGTAATTTCAATACCCATTTTAGGTATCACTATACTGTCTATCACATTAGCTGTAAGCCAAATACATCCCTTATCTTCTACTATTACATAATTAATATCATTATCTGTAAGCATATCCCGATTATATACTGACAAAATACCATTTTTAATTAGTTCCCTAATTGTAAGAATAAATAAATCCGGTATAGTATCAGCATAGTTTTCTTTCATAAAAAAATTATGTAGAATGTTTTTTATGTCATCAGATATAGAAAATTCCTTATAAAAATCTATTCCTAAAGAATCGGCATATCTATAAAAAGTTTCTAATGATGAAGCTAATATTTTAAAAGCCATATAATCAAAATCCTCTTTATCATCAACCTTTATTCTGGCGGGATTAAAATTTTCACTACTAAAATTTTCCAAATATAGTACATAATTTAAAATAACATTTGTAAATATACCTTTGTAAAAATTAAAGTTTGAAATTAAATCCAAATTAACATTATCAGAGTTTATATCTATTTGTATAAACTCGTTGTATGCAAGCCTGTAACCTAAGTCAGTGCTTAAAAATATCACTGGAGCTTGAAT
>JBJFFW010000130.1:0-4626 GCA_051892075.1 Lachnospirales bacterium | reverse complement strand
CTGTATGGGGAGAAGGAAAATATAATGAATTTGAACTACTCGAAAGCTGCTATGCCAAATCCTTGAAGAAAGCTTTAGAGCTTGGATGCAAAAGTATTGCTTTTCCACTTATTTCAACTGGAGTCTACGGATTTCCTAAAGACAAAGCATTGCAGATTGCAGTTTCTGTATTCAGCAGTTTCCTTATGGAAAATGAAATGCAGATTATTCTTGTAGTATTTGACAAGAAGTCATTTCAGCTTTCTGGGCAGCTTCTAGGTGAAATTGATTCATTTATAGATGCTAACTACATTAGAAAAAAGCGAAGTAGCGAATACTTTGGAAATACATATAGAAGAAAAGAATTTGACATTGAATATGAAGCAGAAGTCTATGAAGAATATTGTCCATATAAAGAGGAAGAAGATAATGATGAGAAACCTCTTATGTCATCTTCCATACCAGAAAAGGCGATGTCTTTGGAGGAAGAACTGGAAAATGTTGGTATATCTTTTCATGACAAACTATTTGAATTGATTGATAAATCAGGTATGGATAACAAAGATGTTTGGAAGCGTGCAAACCTTGACCGTAAGCATTTTTCAAAGATACAATGCGATAAAAAGTATCATCCTAAGAAAAAAACTGTAATGGCTCTTTGTATCGCTTTGGAATTAAACTTAGAACAGGCAAATGATTTGCTTGCAAGGGCAGACTGGGCATTTAGTCCAAGTAAAAAAGTTGATTTAATTGTACAGAAAGCGATAATTGATAGGCAGTATGATATATATCAACTAAATTTGGTGCTTTTTAAATATACTAATGAGATACTTGGGGTGTAATTTTAATTAAATAAATATTTTTACTAAAGCTAAAATAATAGCGTCAGTATTGATACTGGCGTTTTTATTTTGTTAAAATTGTCGCCTACTTAGCGACCAAAGAAATATGCAGTGAGTATATAATGTATTTGTAAGATAGAAAAAGTTAAAAGATGCCGAAACTTATCGGAGTTAGGAGGAACTATGTACGGAGCAATTTTAGGTGATATTATTGGAAGTCCATTTGAATTTGACAGAGGTGATAAGACAAAAGATTTCAAACTCTTTACTAAAGGATGTAAGTTTACTGATGATTCAGTAATGACAGCTGCTGTTGCAGAAGCTTTAATAACAGTTGGACCAGATGCAACAAAGGAAGAAATAAAAGAGGCTGTAACAAATAATATGCAGGATTGGGGAAAGAGATATCCTTATGCCGGATATGGTTGTAGATTTCGCAACTGGCTTAAAGCACCAACTCCAAAGCCTTATAAAAGCTTTGGAAATGGTTCTGCAATGCGAGTATCTTCAGTAGGCTGGCTTTATCCCACATTAGAGAGAACAAGAGAAGTGGCAGTTTATACAGCAGAGGTAACACATAATCATAAGGAAGGTATTAAGGGAGCAGAAGCAACTGCAAGCTGTATATTTTTAGCACGACAGGGTGCAAATAAAGGAGAAATTAGGGATTATGTCGTCAGAGAATTTGGGTATAATCTGAACCGTACACTGGATGAAATAAGGCCAACTTATCACCATATAGAAAGCTGCCAGCAAACTGTACCTGAAGCAATCATTGCGTTTTTGGAGTCAGAGAATTTTGAGGATGCAATAAGAAATGCAGTTTCACTAGGTGGGGACACAGATACTCTTGGGGCCATTACAGGAAGTATTGCCGAAGCATTTTATGGTATATCTGCTATTCTAAAGGCTGAATGTTTAAATCGTGTAAGTGATGATATTTTAAATGTAATACAATTATTTGATGAAGCCATTGGCAGAAAGGGGGTTCAGTATGAAGAATATGAAGAATTATCTGGTAATAAGGCTATAGAAAATGCAATTAATCAATTATATGAAAAAGATGATGATAATTGTTTTTGGTTTTTTATAACAGAGCTTTGTGAAAGAATGAAAAACAATGGGGAAGTACTGGTGCCTTTTGTGACAGTAGAAAAAGATATGTTTTCTGATTTTGATGAGTGTAATTTAAAAGAAGGAGATATTCTTACATTAGATTGTGATGTAAGAATGAATTTGGATACAGTGACAGAAGGTAATAATGAAGAATGGTTCTATTTTTTTACAAATAAAGAGGGGTTAAGTCATCTTCAGTTTGGAAATATAATAATGTCAATGCAGATATACGACATTATGGAAATGGCATATAAAAGTGATAAGGTAAAGGGTCTTGTTATAAATCCTTTTGGAAAATATGTAAAATTAACAAAAGAAATTTTAGGATTTATATTGCAGGAATTTACGAAAAATTGGAAAGAAGATTAGGAAGAATCATTAAGTACATTCCAGTTTGTGATGGTAAGAATGTAAATGCTATTATGAGGGAGACGATGTATAGAAATAAGTATTTTAAGAAAAATGTTAAAGTCGCATAACTTTATTGTTATGGGGCTTTTTTTGTGCTGAAAAAAATTATGTAAAACAACCAAGCACCCTTAACAGAGTTGACTAATCAACAAATTTATGATAGAGTGTTGGTATAAATACCAAGAGAATTGGAGTGGGATATTGTGGCAGAGAAAAAGCGAAAACTATCTTTGAAAGAAAGCAAAGAGCGTACAACGCAAAACATACTTCGTGCAAGTGTGAAAATGTTTTTGGAACAAGGATTTAATAGTACAAAGGTTACAGAGATAATAAAAGAAGCAGGATGTAGTATATCGTCTTTTCAAAACATTTTCGGAACAAAAGACGGTCTTTTGCTCACACTTGCGGAGATTATGTTTTCAAATCAGTTTGAAATGGCACGAAGCATAGCAGGGCATAACATAAACCCTGTTTTTGTCTATGGGGTGGAAACATCCATACAGCTTACGCTGACTGAACTGAACGAAAATTTGCGTGAGGCGTATGTTGCAGCATATTCAAATCAAGCGGCGGCAGAATATATATATAAAAGCACTACAGAGGAGCTTAAAAAAATCTTTTCACCCTACAATCCTGATTGTGATGATGGTGATTTTTATGAGTTTGAAATTGGCTCTGCCGGTATTATGCGTGGCTTTATGTCGAGAAAATGCGACCAGTATTTCACATTGGAAAAGAAAATCAAAAAGTTTCTAATAATGACACTACGGTCATATAATGTACCTAAAAAAGAAATTGATGAGGCTATTGCCTTTGTTCTTTCTCTTGACATAAGGGAAATATCAAAACAAATTATGCAGAAACTCTTTGAAATGCTTGCAATGCAATTTCATTTTGAGCTTAATGAAATCGAAGTTAATAATTAAAAAAATTAAGGAGGTAAATTATTATGAAAATGATAAAGATTTTAGCATTTATTATTGCGTTTGCTATGTGTTTTTCTGTTTTTCCAGCTCAAATATTTGCTGTAGATTATGACGGTGTAGAGTTTACTGCTCTTGACGGAACAGGAAATAACGGTGAAAGTCAAAATTATGCAAAGCTTATTGACGGCACTACATCTACTAAATGGTGTGACAGAGTAGGTACTACTTCAAGCACAACCTACATTCCGTACATAATTTTTAAAGCATCGAAAAAAGTTATTATTACAGATTACACCTTTATAACAGGAAACGATACTGCAACACAAACCCTTAGAAATCCTAAGGACTGGACCTTGTATGGCTGTAACGATTATGATGAAGAAAACTTAACGGGCGGTACTTGGACGGCAATACATACTGTGACAGATGATGATACAATGCCGGCTGAAAATTATGTTTCGTGTAATTTTACGATTGATGATAATAACGAGATGTATCAATATTATAAGCTTGAGATTACGGCTAATCATGGAACGAGCTTAATGCAGCTTTCAGAAATGGAGATTAAATGGACTGTGGCTTATAATATTACCTTTGATAAAAACGGTGGCGACACCGAAGCAAGCCCTCAAATAATTAAATGGGGAGAAGGCTTGCCAACGACAAATCCCACAAGAACGGATTATAAATTCCTCGGTTGGTACACAAAAGACGGTACAGACGGCGACTGGGGAGAGGAGTTTACTGCGGACTCAACAGTAAGCGATGATATAACTGTTTATGCCAAATGGGAAAGACTTTATTGGGTTACCTTTGACTTAAACGGAGGTACAGCTGAGTCGATAGATAAAATTTATCACGGCGAGCCTTTACCTACAGAAATCCCGACAAAGGAAGATGTGAAATTTGGCGGTTGGTTTACAAAAAATGGTATGGAAACAGGCGACTGGGGTGAGCAATATTCGCTTGACACCGTTGTTACTGAGGATATAACAGTTTATGCAAAATGGATAGTGGATGTAACGCTTACTGCCCTTGATGGAACAAGCGGTGTAAACACCAATGAGAATTATGATAAGCTCTTTGATGGCGATACGGGGACAAAATGGTGTTTTTATTGCAAAGGCTCTGCCTATGTGGTCTTCAAGGCATCAGAGATAGTCAAGCTCAGCAAATATTCAATTGCAACTGCAAGTGATACAAGCATATACTACAAAAGAAACCCGAAGGCATGGAAGCTTTATGCCTGCAAGGAATATGCTGGCGAAAATACTTCATGGATACTAATCGATACTGTTACAGATAGTGGCTTGCCGAGTAAAAATAACACATATACTGATTTCACATTAGCA
>JBJFFW010000129.1:0-21021 GCA_051892075.1 Lachnospirales bacterium | reverse complement strand
AGCGGAAGAGATATACAGGCACACTTTAAGGATATGTATCCTATTAAAAGACAGTTTAAAATTACTCTTGCACCTGCTGATAAAATGTATTTAAGAACAGCAGATGGCAATGGAGTTTCTTTAAAAGAGGTACAGCCACAAGCCTATATAAGCAATAAAATGTCAAAATCATTAGGTATTGACGATGCTGATACAGACACTTTAGCTTACAGAACATCAGGAGAAAAGCTTACCATAACTGTAGAAAATAGTAATTATTTTACATTTAAGGGTCTTGTTGCAGTAAACAGTAATAATCCTAAAGATGTAATTGAAATTGCTTCTGCAAATGGAGATAAATCCTGTACTTTTACTTTAGATAATGAACTTCTTAAAAAGCTTATTTGCAGAGGTAATGCAGATAAATGGGATTTTGTAACTCTAACTAACAGAAGTGGCGGAGGAAGGTATGGTAATTTTACAATAAAGCCTGTTTTTGAATATAAAGACAGAAAGGTTTATGTAGAGAAAAATACTCAGTATGAAAATAAAGTTAGTGCAGAAACTTATAATAGCTTTGGTGTATTATCTGTAAATGGAAAAGAGTATGAATTAAGTGATGATGAGTTTAGAGTAGAAATCAAGCCTGATGACAAACTTGGAAATACTTATCATTATGGTGATGAATTTGTTGTAAAAACAAATGCAAAACATACTGACATAGCAAGTGCTGCAGGTGTAGGTTACAGAACCGGTATCAATATTGATACAATGGATAAAACAAGAACAGATAAGAAAAATGCTGAGGCAACTTATACATTTACAAGAAATTCCGATATTTTAAAAAATAATGTAGTAGCATTTTATCCTATTTACACCGAAAAACAAAACGGACTTACTCTTATGGTTAAAAAGTCTGATATTGATAATGGAATAATTGATACAAGTTATGGTATTGTTTCAAAGTTTACAGATGCTAGTATTGATAAGATTATTGATTATCGTGAAGAAAATGGCGAAAAGGTTGCATATTATCGCTTTGTAGCATCAAAAGATGTTAACACAGATACATATTATCAGTACAGTGCAAGAGCATTAGACGGCTATGCAATTAAGTGGTATAATGACACAACTAAAATAACCTATAGTGGTAATAATTTGTTTTATAAACCTATGGGTTTAAGCCAAGATGAAAATATACTTATAATAAGTGCTGAAACAGGTAAAAATGTTATTAATGCAAGGTTTAAAGGTTCAGCTAATTATAAAGTATTAGATGTATCTACAGGTTTGGCAAGTGATTATTATATGCCTCTTAAAAATGCAGCAATAACCTTTGGCGGTACTGGTTCAATGACTGATGACAATGGTGAGTTTGAAACAGGAGAAGCAGGACAGTATATTGTAGGTACTCATGTAATTGAAAGAGTAGCTGTAGATAATTCATTTAATTATGTAGATTATACAGTTAGTATTTCAAATAAAAAGGTGGCAGTGCCAAATGAAGAAACTTATACAGTTCAGAATGTGGGAGAAGTGCCAACTGTAAAAACAACTCCATATACAAAGGAATTGTGGAGGAGAGTCGACAATTTAGAAGATATTCCTGACCAATATAGAACTGATTCTATAGATGCTTGGGTAAATGATATAGCTTTTCAATATCTTTATAAAAATGATATTGAAAAGACGGATATTCCTAAAAGCACAGGTGATTTTTTCAATATTCATCATATATATTTCTATCCTGTAACTGTAACCTGTTATAAAACAGAAACTATTACAGAATCAAAGGTTGTACCTCAAACAAGAACAGGAACAGTTTACACAATTAACACAGGTAACTACACAGCTCAAGTTACAAATAATTGTGCTGAAATTTTAGATGTTAATGTATTTGAGGGCGACAGCACTTATTCAAGAAATGGAGTTATTGATATTAATGACTCAATTTATACTTTCAGAGCTGATGTAAAAGAAGTGTCAGATGAACATATAAAAGAGCTTAAATTCTTAGTTGTTGAGCCTGATACAAAGAAAGTTAAGTATACAATTAATGCTCAGCGTGAAAGCTCATCAGGACAATGGGTAGCTGTTGAAAAAATGGATATTGCCATGAAAGCTACATACACAAGTGGTGATACTCTTTATGCTGTTATTACAACAGATAAGAATATACCGGATGCAGCCAGTGCATTAAAAGAATATTTACCTGTATACACAGGCTATGACTTTATACAGGGTGACAGTGCTTATGATTCTTATGAGCCACAGAACTTTAACTTACCTACAAATGGCAGTTTTGGTTCATTGCCTGTTTTAGATAAGCTTGCAACAGGATTTGACTTCCCTTATGTATCTATTTCTCTTGAACAGTTGCCAACAGGCGAATACAGAGTAAAATTAGGTGCAGATATTGCAGATATTATTGATAAATTTGCCGACACAAATTTAGGCGGTGAAAAGGATATTTCAGGTATGGGTTATACCAAGGATATAGACTGGAAACATCCTATAAATGAACTTAAAACAAGAGCCGGATATGCTTTTGACTCTATATTTAAAAAGGGCTTAAAGAATTCGCCATTGTTTGCTGATGGTTCAAAAACAAAACTTGGCCCTAACCAGTTTAGTTTTTCACTTATGATAGGCGGATATATTGACTTTGGTAAAATTGAAACAACATACAATGGTGCTAAATATTCTGAATTTGCTGTAACAGGCGGCGGCGGATATTTAGGTGTAAGTGTTTCATTTAAAAAGGCATTTTATTTCCTTATCTGTGGTACAGTTCCTGCTTATATTGGAGGAAGTGCTTCAGGTACACTTATTGGAAATATGGGAGCAACCAGAAAGTCTAATACTGTGCTTACATTAAATTCAATGAAAGATAAACAGCTTGAAATTGATGATGCTCTTGCATTTAACGGCAATCTTAATGTGTCTGCTTCAGTTTCTCTTTATGCCGGTGTAGGACTTTGTGATGTACTTGGTGTAAGACTTGTGGGCGATACTGATTTAAGTCTTTTATGGGAACCTCTTGCAAAGCAAACCTATGCAATGAATGATGAGGTTGATGAAATAGTAGATAATGACTATTCAAATGCTAAAATACATGAAGTAGGATTTACTGTTGCCTTCTCATTAGGCGGTAAAGTAGATTTACTTCTGTTCTCAATACCTATTATGTATCACTTTAACCCTATAAATACAGGATTTAATAAGGATATTGCAAATGCTCATGTAAGAAAGACATCATCATCTACTGTAGATGTTAACGGTTCAACTAAAGAAACTGATATAACAGGCCATATTTCAGAGGGTTGGTATTATATTAGAAATGTATATAATAACAAATATCTTCAGGTTAAAAATTCAAGTGTTGATATGATTGGAAAGTCAGCCGAAGAAAATCCTAATATGCGTTTCTATATTTCTGTAGAAAAAGATAAGACTGTTACTATTAAGGCACAGGAGGGTTATACAGATTCTAAGGCTAAATATCTTATGATATATGAAGATGCAAATGCAACTGACGGTTTTAACTTTAAGCTTAAATCATCAGATTTATTAAGTGATAGTGAAGTAAAAGGACCTCATAAGTTTATTATAAGAGAGCCTAATATTGGTGATTTTAATATTATTTCTGCTACACAAGGTCAGGAAGAATATCTTATGCTTGGTTCATCAGATAAGCTTATATTTGATAAGACAGGCACAGACAATAGCCAGCTTTGGAGATTAGAACCTGTTGATGAACCTATTGAAAACGGCGTATATAAGATTAAGAACACAACTCTTAATAAATATATGGCAAATTCTAATGGTAAGGCACAGCTTGAAGACAGTAAAGATTCTAACTCTCAAAAGTGGAATGTAAAAGTTACAGATAACTATATTTCATTACAGAATTTAGCAGATTCAAGTAAATATCTTTATGTTGACAGCGACAGCAGTTCTAATGGAGTAAGCATAAGTGTTAAGGAAAAAGATGATACTGATGCAATCTATTTTGACACTACTAAACTTATTGACGGCACATATTATATTACAACAAAGTATGGCCTTGGAAATAAGTATCTTTCTGTAAACAGCAGTAATAGTGATATTATATCAAATAGCTTTAATGATACTTTAAATCAGATTTGGGCATTTGAAAAGGCTGATAATACTGTTGTAAACGGTGGCACAAATTCAGTAGAGCCTGTTATGCTTTCAGCAGAGGGAGTAAGTTTATTTAGTGCTAATGATAATTATGAAGAAGTATCAGAAATTAATTATAGTGATGAAAATAGCTATGATGATGAGAGCGTATATTTAAGAAAGAGAACTACAGGTGATTCTCAGTGGGTAGCAAGTTCTAACAGAGGTATGCTTCGTTCAGGCTTTAAGCCAACAAATGAAACAACTCTTATTACAAACAGCTACGAAAGACCTGATTCACAGGTTCTCGACTTAGGAAACGGTGATTATATTCTTGTATTTATTGATACTGATTCTTCAAGAGGAGAACTTGAAAGAAATGTATTAAAATTTGCTGTATATAGAAACGGCATCTGGTCTGAACCTAAGGTTATTCAGGAAGATGGAACAGCAGACTTCCAGCCAAGTCTTACTGATGCAGGAGAAAATATAGCTCTTACTTGGATTTCAAGTGACCCTAATGCTGAAAAGACAGGTAATCCTAGTCAGTATCTTACAACTATGGAAGTTTACACAACTTTAATTAATAAGGCAACAGGGGAAGTAGGAGAAATTACAAGACTTACAAAGGATAATTTCTATGATTACTCACCAACTGTAGTTTATGACAGCACTACAGGTGATATGGCTGTTTATTATATTAAAACTACAATGAATAGCTCTTTCCTTGAAACAGCTAATTCATTTACAAATGATTGTTTCATAACTTATATGCTTTATGACAGCAATATGGGTAAGTGGCTTACTGATTACTATTATCCTGAAGAAGTATTTGACCCTGACACAGCAGAAGAACTTATTAAAAACTGGGGTGGTCAGAGATTTTTACCATCACCTATTGATGAACTTAATATGAATGACCCACTTATTACAGACTTTACTGCAATAAGCTACAATGGTCTTGCTGTATATGGTTACACTATTGATAAGGATAAGGACAGCAGTACAAATGAGGATAGAGATTTATTCATACAGGTTTATGATTTTACAACTCATAAAAATCATTATCCAATTAGAATAACTGATGATGATTTTGCTGATTCAATGCCACAGTTTGTAAGACAGGGTTATGGTCTTAGCGGCAACACTTATCTTTATTGGTTTAGAGGAGATAATAAGCTTTCATATATTAATGTAAGCGAAATGGCACACAATGGTCTTAATGATGACGGCACAATTAGTGACCCTGACCTTATTGCACCAAGAGATGTATATATTAATCTTCCTCCTGAAATGAAACAGGGAAGTAATGATGCTCATGCTTCAATGTCTTATTACAGAGTTTGTGTTGATAAAGATGAAAATATTTATGTAATTTGGGTTGACCTTGACAGAGAAACCAATATACAGGAAATATTTGCAACAGCAGTTATTACTGATAGTGAAACAGGTGAAACTTCTTATGCAGATGCTTATCAGCTTACTCATTCAGGAAAGCATAATGATGAACCTGCATTCTTAGTTGATGATAGTGGAAATATGGTCGTTATTTCAACAAGGTATAATTCTTCCCTTACTGATGACCCTGTAAATCCTCTTGAAATTACTGATACAGAGCTTGTTGCTACAGTATTTGAGCCTTATGGTGAGCTTTATGCAGAGGATATTACATTAAGTGATATTACACCTAATGTAGGTGATACTGTAAATGTAACAGCAAAACTTCATAACAGAGGACTTACTGTTGCAAAGGGTTACAAGGCTGAAATTTATGAAATGAAGGACAATGAAATTATAAGAGTTCTTGACACTATTAATAGTGAAGATTATATTAATGCAGGAAGTTATGCTGAATTTAGCTATGACTGGACTATTTCAGATAATATTGAGGGAGTAAGCCTTGGTATTAATGTAACTGAGGGCAATATGAGAAATTCATCTATGTCTAATAGTGACCCACTTAAACTTACACCTGATATTTCACTTGACGGTGTAGGTATAACTCAAAAAGACGATGGTTTCTACCTTCACGCAGTAGCTAAAAACAATGGTAATGTTGCAACTGATAATAATGATAACATTAATGTTGTATACTATCCTGACAAAGCACCTGCTAAAATGCTTGGTATAGAAGATGAAACATTTGCTAAGGTTTCTTTAGGTGCAGTAGAAGCAGGAGAAAGTAAAGAAATTGATATTAGAATTGACAATGTTAAGGGTGAAATGTTTAATGCTTACGGATACTTGCCAATTCTTGTAGCTGTAACTGATGATGATGGTAATATAATTTCAAATGATGAAGTTAATTATATCATTATGGAAAAACCTATTGATTTAAAGGTTAATAATACTAATCAGATTGTTATAAATGTTGGCGAATCAACCACTTTACAAATGAGCTATGCTCCTTCAGAAAGATACAATGATGTTACACCTTTATTCTATACTGAAGATGTAGGCACAGCTTCAGTTGTAGGTAATGAACTTGTAGGTGTTTCACAGGGAAGCACAACTCTTATAGCAAAGGCAGAGCCTTATGGCAGTGTTACAGAAGTTGAGGTTATTGTAAATGGTGTAGATAATCCTACTACTGATGAAACAACAACTACAGAAGAAACAACTGAAACTACTACAACCACTACTTACAGAAGTGGCGGTGGCGGTTCAGGTGGTGTTAAGGTTACTACTACTGAGGCTACAACAGAAATAACAACTGAGGCTCAAATTGAAACTACAACAGAAAATCAAGTAATTAATTCAGAAAACACTGATAGATTTATTGATATTTCTAATCATTGGGCAAAAGATATTATTAATGAAATTTCTGATAAAAATATTGTTTCAGGTTACGAGGATAACACCTTTAGACCAAATAACAGTATTACAAGAGCTGAATTTTTAACAATTCTTTATAACAGCAATCTTGTTTCTAAAGAAATTAAAAATACAGAAATATCTTTTATGGATATAACAGGTAATGAATGGTATTATGACTATGTTAAGTGGGGTGTTGAAAATAATCTTATTTTAGGTTATATTGATGACACTTTCAGAGGTGATAATATTATTACAAGACAGGAAATGGCTGTAGTAATTTCTAAGTTTATTGATATTGCTGATATAAACATTGAAAAAGGCGAGGCAGTAGAATTTAATGATGCAGATACTATTGCACCTTGGGCTATGGAATATGTTGAAAATCTTTCAGCTTATGGAATTATAAAGGGCGATAATAATGGCAATTATCTTCCAAATAAGGATTTAACAAGAGCTGAAACAGCAGTTATTATTAATCGTTTATTAAATTAAAAAATTAAAAAGGAGGGAAAGATATGAGCGATAAGGAAAAAATTGAAAATACTAATCTTCAGCCTATTGAAGATGATGACCTTGACAAAGTTACTGGCGGTGGAAGTGGTATAAAACCTCCAAGAGTTGATTTACATCCTTATACTAAAGATGTTAAGGACAGAATGTAGTATTAAAAGGCTTTTTAGGTAAAAACTAAGGCCTAGATATCGGAGTTATTGACAATATTTAGTTGTCTTTAACTCCGGTATTTTTATTTAACTTAAAAGATGTAAAAAATTAAATGTAATTGAAAAAAAGAAATTAGTATTAATTGGAAATGTTTTTATTTTTAGTCTATAAATACAATTATTCCTAATTAATATATTGACATTGTTTTAGAATATGGTATTATTAAAATATATAAGAAAATAATCAATTATTTGAGGGGGTTTTACTTATGAAAAGATTATTTGCCTTTTTAATTGCAACTGTAATGACTATAACTTCTGCAAGCTTTATGGTAATGGCAGATGAAAAAATCAACCTTGTTGTAAACGGTGCAAAAGTTGATTTTTCCGGTGACCAAGAGCCTGTTATAGAAAATGGAAGAACTCTTGTTCCGTTTCGTGCCGTTTTTGAAAAAATGGGTGCAAAAGTTGAGTGGTTTTCTGAAATTCAGCTTTGTGAGGCTACCTATGGTGAAGTAACTGTAGGAATATACATAGGTGATACAAAGGTAATTTTAGGTGAGGGTGCTGAAATTGAAAGTGATGTTCCTGCTAAAATTATTAATGGCAGAACAATGGTGCCTTTAAGAATTTTATCTGAAAGTATTGGTGCAGAGGTTAATTGGGATAGCGAAAGTAGAACAGTTACAGTTAATACACCTGAAATTTCAGGAGAAGCACCTGAAAGTGTAAATTATACTACTGAAAATGCTACAGCAGCAGGTAAGGTTTTAGTAAATTATCAATATCCTGTAATTACAGATAAGTATACACAGGTTGATGTTCTTAATAAAAATATTTTTACTGATATAGAAACAGTTGCTAGTGAAATAGCAGCAAGTGCCGAAACAGATAGGTCAGAACTTAATATTGTATTTCTAGTAAGACATAATTCTGCCGGTATTTTTTCTGTAATGTATTTTATTGAAGATGAAACAGTTTACTGGAATAACTATGGTATTGTAAGTGGTGCTAGAATTTCTGATGATGAATATTATATGATTACAGATGAAAATTTTGGTACAATAAGTGAAAGCTATAGCATTGAAAGCTATGATGTATCTGAAAATGGTTCTGATGGTTATGCTTGTATAAATGCTACAATTTTTTATCCTAAGTTTAATCTTGAGGGAGATTTTATTGCTTCTTTAAATACTCAGCTTGAAAATTCAGCAAAGAAAGCTGCTGATTCTTTTGTAGAAAGTTATAAGGAAGATGCTCTTAAAATTTATGAAAATCCTCCAACACATCTTTTTGAAGTGCCATACTCACTTTTTGGTGATTGTGCAGTTGAAATTACAGAGGATAATGTTGCTATAATTAAAACAGAGTTTTCTGAATCAAAATATGATGAAGAAGCAAGAAATTACGAAGATATTATTAAGATAAATCTTGATAATGGTGAAGTTATAGAATAAAGGTTTAATTGCCGAAGTTAAAATAAATTTTTTAACTTCGGCATTTTTATTTAAGTAAGCTGTTTATATAATATAATTTTGTCAATAATATTTTTTGAGGTGATAAAATGAAAAAAATAGCAGTTTATATTTTAGCTTTATTATTATTTGTAACTAATGTTTATGCTGATGGCACTTGGTTTTTATTAACTCCTAATATTGACAGTGAGGGAGAACTTGTAACTAAAGAAAAATATGATGGCGTGAAAAAAGTTGAAATAAAGTTTAAAATTGTTGAAATTATAGAAGAAATAATATCTTAGTATTGAAAAATCCATAGAAAATATGTATAATTAAATGCTGGGAGATGACTTTATATGGCTGATAAATTTTTTGAAAATAACAGAAAGAAACTTGAAAATAAAATTGATAACAATAGCTGTGTTATTCTTTTTAGCGGTAAGGCTAAAAATAAAATAGGTGATGAGTTTTATCAGTTTACACCACAGAGAAATTTTTATTATATGACAGGCATTGACAGACAAAATATGATATATTTTATGTATAAAAAAGATAATGAGTCTTTTAATTTTATGTTTGTGCCAAGATTTGATTTAGTTAAGGCTAAGTGGGTTGGAGCTGAGCTTTTGCCTAATGAAGTTAGTGAAATTACAGGAATTAATGATATATATTTTATTGATGAATTTTATGAAAAAGTATCTGAAATAATTTTTAATAAAAGAATTGAGAAAGTTTATTTGGATTTAGAAAACAGATATTTTGAAAATAAGAGTGAAAGTTTTGAATTTTCAAAGAAATTATCGGAAAATTATCCATATATAGAAATTAAAAATGTTTATAACATTATTGCTGAATTTAGAAGAATAAAAGAAGATTTTGAAGTTGAAAAAATTAAAAATGCCATTTCAATTACTAAAGAGGGCATTTATTCTATGATGAAAAATGCAAAACCTAATATGTATGAATATGAAATTGAGGCTTATTTTGATTTTGAGTTAAAGAAAAAGGGTGTTAAGGATTTTGCCTTTAAATCTATAGCAGCCTCAGGCAAAAATGCTACAGTTTTGCACTATAGCCAAAATAATTCTAAAACAAAAGACGGTGAATTAATACTTTTTGATGTAGGTGCACAGTTTGAATATTACAATGGTGATATTACAAGAACATTTCCTGTAAACGGAAAGTTTACTCCAAGACAAAAGCAGATTTATAACATTGTTCTGGAGGGACAAAAGAGGGTTATTGACTCTATAAAAGTTGGTTTGGAATTTAAAAGACTAAATGAAATTTTAAAAGAATATTATGCCATAGCTTTAAAGGAAATAGGCTTAATTAAGGAAGATTTTGAAGTTTCAAAATATTATTATCATGGTGTAAGCCACGCTCTGGGACTTGAAACCCACGATGCAGGAAGGCACAACGAAGGCTTAATTGAAAAGGGAATGGTATTTACTGTTGAGCCTGGGTTATATATTGAAGAAGAAGGAATAGGAATAAGAATTGAGGATAATATTTTAGTTACAGATAATGGCTGTGAAGTGTTGTCAAAGGATATTATTAAAAGTGTAGAGGATATTGAAAATTTTATGGCAGGTAAGTTAAATGATTAAAAGTGAAACAGAGCTATATTTTCCTATAAATGATTATTTTACAAAACTTGGCTTTAAGGTTGATGCCGAAGTTAAGGATTGTGATATTGTTGCCATAAAGGATAATACAGTTGTAATATGCGAGCTTAAAAGAGGCTTTACAATTGAGCTTATTTATCAGCTTGTTCAAAGAAAAAAACTTACTCCTTATGTTTATGCTGTTATTCCAAGACCAAAAAATTTAAGAAGTAAAAGTTTTACTAAAAAACTTGATATTTTAAAAGCTTTAGATTGTGGCTTAATGGTAGTTCTTAATTCAACTAAGAGAGTTGATATTATACTTGAGCCAAGAGGTGAGGACACAAGTAAAAATAAATTAATGAGAAAAGGTGTTGAAAAGGAAGCAGCCATAAGAAAAACTAAGCTTAATTTAGGTGGACAGAGCAAAAGAAAAATTGTTACTGCTCACAAAGAAAGTCTGATTGCCACAATTTGTTACATAGAAAAGTATGGAGAAATAAACACAAGAAAATGTAAAGATAACATTAAAAATATACTGCAAAGAAATCATTACGGTTATTTTATAAGGCTTAGAAATGGTGTCTATACCGTAAATGAAGAAGGACTAAAAGTATTAAATGACCCTGATTATAAAGATATTGCAGATTATTACAGAAAAGAGGTAGAATTATGTTTGAAATAGGAAGAAATGATAAATGTTGGTGTGGTTGCGGTAAAAAATATAAGGCTTGCCACGAAAGAAGCGACGAGCTAAATTTAATGCCATACATAAAAAAAGGTTATCCTATTCCAACAAGGGATTTAATATTATCACCGGAGCAAATTGAGGGTGTAAGAGAAAGTGCCAAGGTATCTGTTGCTATTATGGACGAGCTTGACAAATTTATTAAAGAGGGAGTATCTACTCTTGAAATAGATAATGTTGTAGCTAAAATGACTAAAGACGCAGGTGGTATATGTGCACCACTTAATTATGAGGGTTTTCCAAAGCATTGTTGCGTATCTATAAATAATGTTGTGTGTCATGGTATACCTGATGATAAAACAATTTTAAAAGATGGGGACATTGTAAATGTTGATGTTACAACTATTTTAAATGGATATTATTCTGATATGAGCAGAATGTATATGATTGGCAATGTATCTGATGAGGCAAAAAGGCTTGTTGAGGTTACAAAAGAGTGTATGTATAAGGGAATTGAGGCTGTTAAGCCTTATACACCTGTTGGAGAAGTTGGAAATGTTATAAATGATATAGCAGATGAGGCAGGTTATGGAGTTGTAAGAGCATTATGTGGTCATGGTGTGGGACTTGATTTTCACAGTGAACCTATGGTAAATCATTTTAGAACTAACAGAAAAACTATGATTTTAGTTCCGGGTATGGTTTTAACTGTAGAACCTATGATAAATGCAGGTGATTATGATTGTAATGTATCTAAGGAGGACGGCTGGACAGTAACAACTGCTGACGGCAGTTTGTCAGCTCAATGGGAGCATACAGTTTTGGTAACAGAAGATGGTTGTGAAATAATTACAAAGTAGGTGATACTATGATAAATGTGTGGAATGGAACACCTTTAGGCTATAACAAGGATTTTGACAATGAACATAACAAAGGTTTGCCACTTCTTGAGGAATTTCCTATTTATGATAAGAAAAAACATAGTGCAATTTTGATTTTTCCAGGTGGTGGTTATGACCATTTATCTGACCACGAGGGAGCTAATGTTGCAAAAGAGTTAAATAAAAAGGGTATAAGTGCCTTTGTGTTTTATTATAGAGTAGCTCCTTATACTCACCCTACATATATTTTTGATGCTAAAAGGGCAATAAGATATATAAGATATAATGCTGAAAAATATAATATTGACCCAAATAAAATCGGTGTAATGGGATTTAGTGCAGGAGGTCATTTGGCATCAGTTTTAGCTCTGCACTACGACCATTATGAATATGATAAAATTGATGATATTGATGATGTTTTGGCAAAACCTGATAGTCTTTGTTTGTGTTATCCTGTTATTTCCATTACAAAGGATATTAAACACCAAAGAACAAGTGACAATATTTCAGGAAAAGATGAAAATATAAAAAAGGCTCTATCATCAGAGCTTTGTGCAAGAGGTGATATGCCTCCTACATTTATGTGGCACACCTTTGAGGATATGAGTGTTGATTGCAGAAATTCTCTTGAAATGGCTATGGCTATGAAAGAAAAAAATGCAAGTTTTGAACTTCATATTTTTCCAAAGGGAAAACATGGTCTTGACCTTGCAATAGATGTAGAGGGAACAGACCAGTGGTTTAGCCTGTATTTAAACTGGCTTAAAAGAATAGGCTTTACAAATTAATCATATAATCATAAAGGGTGATTATATGAATTGTATTAGGTCTTTACTTAATAAAGAAGTTGTAAATATTGCCAGTGGTGATGTAATTGGCTGTGTGTGTGATATTTTAATAGATACTTCCTGTGGTAGTGTAAAACAATTAGTTGTACCTAGAAATAATAAATTATTTTCTATTTTTTGCAAGCCTGATTTTATTCACATAAATTGGTGTGATGTTGTGAAGGTTGGGGAAGATTTAATACTTGTAAGCTGCAATATAAAAAAAGGATGAAAATATGCTTGAATTTAGTGAGATAAAAAGTGAAATTAAAAATTTAATAGATTATAATAAAATAGAAACCATTACTCTAAGCAAACCAATTAAAAAAGACGAAGAACATTTTATAAAGGTAAATGTAAAGGCAATTAATTTAAAAAATAAATTATGCTATCAGTTTTCAATGCTTAAAAATAATAAAATGTATCATAAAAATATTGAGCCTGAAATCGTTATAGATACATTTTTAGAAATTATGGAGTCTAATTTTAAGCAGTGTAATATTATAGCCAATAAATATGCCAATATTCTTATGAATAAGAAAAAACAATTTACCCTAACAGGTGTTAAGGATAATCTTAAAAGTCAGAATGTTTTAGAACATAATAAAGTTAAAAATTATATTTTAAAAGAGGGAGAATATGTAGATTGGCTTTATAAACTTGGTGTTATGGATAAAAATGGAGTAGTTTTAAGCCATAAACAAAAGAAATTCAGACAGATTAATAAATTTCTTGAAATGTTAAAGGATATTGAAGGCTATATTCCTGAAAATAGTGTAATAGTTGATATGGGTTGTGGCAAAAGCTATTTAACCTTTGCAATTTATCATTATTTTAATATTATTAAAAATAAAAATGTAGAAATTAAAGGCTATGACCTTAAAAAAGATGTAGTTATTAACTGTAATAAATTAGCTGAAAGCTTTGGTTTTAATAATCTAAAATTTTATTGTGATGATATTGCAAATATTGAAAATGATGATGAAAAAATTTCTATGATAATTACTCTCCATGCCTGCGATACAGCTACAGATTATGCTATTTATCATGGCATAAGGTGGGGTTGTAAGGTAATTATGAATGTTCCTTGCTGTCAGCACGAATTATTTAAGCAAATGAAAAATGACTCTATGTCAATAATTATGGATAATGGAATTATTAAAGAGAGATTTGCTGCTCTTTTAACTGATGGAATTAGGGCAAGAATACTAGAAATTATGGGTTATAAGGCAAATGTATTTGAGTTTATAGATATGGAGCATACTCCTAAAAATATTATGATAAGGTCTGTAAAAACAAATAAAAAAGCCGATAAATCAAGAAAAGATGACCTTGATAGAATAATTAAGGAATATAATATTATGCCTACATTATATAAATTGTGTTTTAAAGAAAAATAGTTTCTTACTTTGGAGGAATTTTTATGATTAATGAAATGATTGAATACAACAAAAAATTTGTAGAAGAAAAAAAGTATGAAAAATATGTTACAAGTAAATATCCCGATAAAAAAATAGCAATTCTAACCTGCATGGACACAAGACTTACAGAGCTTTTGCCTGCTGCTTTGGGAATTAAAAACGGTGATGTAAAAATTATTAAAAATGCCGGTGGTGTAGTTTCTCATACCTTTGGAAGTGTAGTAAGAAGTCTTTTAGTTGCAATTTTTGAACTTGGTGTAAATGAAATTATGGTAATTGGTCATACTGATTGCGGTGTTCAGCACATTAATAGTGAAATGATGATTGAACATATGAAAAAAAGAGGAGTTTCACAGGAAAGAATAGACCTTATGAAATATTGTGGAGTGGATTTTGAAAAATGGCTTTCAGGCTTTGATGATGTTAATTCATCTGTATCAGGCACAGTTGAATTTTTAAAAGACCATCCACTTATGCCAAAAGATGTAAAAATTAAAGGTTATATTATGGACTCCACTACAGGAGAACTTAAAGTAATATAATAATGTTAAAAAAATCTACATTATTTTAGGGAATGGCTTTAACCATTCCCTAAAATTTTATTAATGACAGCTATGTCCGTTACCACAGCTATGACCATGGTGATGGTGGTCGTGACCATGATGATTACATTTTACATCAGGATTAAAGTTAAGACTGCCCTTTAAAAGACTTTCTACGGCTTCATCTGTATTACCCTTAACTCCACCATATAATTTAATGCCCACATCAGCTAAAGCATTTTGAGCACCTGCACCAATACCCCCACAAATAAGAGTATCTACTCCCATTTCAGTTAAAAAGCCTGCAAGTGCACCATGACCTGTGCCATTTGTGCTAACAATTTCAGAAGATAAAACTTTGTTATCTTCAATATTATAGATTTTAAAATTTTCAGTATGTCCAAAGTGCTGAAATACATTTCCGTTTTCATAAGTTACTGCGATTTTCATAAAATTATTGTCCTTTCTTTTTAAAATATTAAAATTAGCTCTGTCACATTTTTTGCCACAGTATTTCCAAGCTGAACCGTCACAAAGTTTATAATTTCCACCACATATTTTTAAAGCCTTTCCGTTAACTATGCAATCAGCAATTTTCACTCTTGCCTTTTCATAAATTTCCGTAACAGTAGTTCTTGAAATACCCATTTGTTCGGCACATTGTAAATGTGTTTTTCTTTCATAATCAATAAGACGGATAACTTCGTATTCATCAACAGATAAAATTATCTCATCATATTTACTAAGTCCCTCCGGTTTAAAACCATCATATTCAGGCTCAAGACAAATTCTTCTGCATCTGATTGGTCTAGCCATATTCATCACTCCATTTCCGACTTATGTCGATAACATTATAACATACTTAATTTTAAATTACAATAAAAATTTTAAAAATAATACTTTAAATATTATGGTGGATATGATATAATAGAATATATATTCGATAGGAGGTGGTACTGTGTCTAATAAACAATATATTGCAATAGATTTAAAATCTTTTTATGCTTCGGTAGAATGTGTTGAAAGAGGACTTAATCCTTTAACTACTAATTTGGTTGTTGCAGATAAAAGCCGTACAGAAAAAACAATTTGCCTTGCTGTATCACCTTCTTTAAAATCCTATGGTATTCCTGGCAGAGCAAGACTTTTTGAGGTTTTGGAAAAGGTAAAATTAATAAATATAGAAAGAAAAATGAAATCTCCAAATAAAGAATTTGAGGGGGAGGACTATGATTTTGACAGATTAAGATTAAATCCCTCTCTTAAACTGACATTTATTGATGCCGTACCGAGAATGGCTTATTATATGCAGTACAGTACGGAAATTTTTAAAATTTATTTAAGATATGTTGCTCCAGAGGATATTCACTCTTATTCCATTGACGAAGTATTTATTGATGTTACTAATTATCTTAAAAATTATAAAATGACAGCTAAAGAGCTTGTTATGGAAATGATAAAAGATGTTTATTTTGAAACAGGTATTACTGCCACAGCAGGCATAGGCACAAATTTGTATCTTGCTAAAATTGCAATGGATATTGTAGCAAAGCATATTCCTGCTGATGAAAATGGTGTAAGAATTGCAGAGCTTAATGAAAAAACTTACAGAGAGCTTTTGTGGGAACATAAACCTATTACAGATTTTTGGAGAGTAGGAAAAGGCTATGCAAAAAAACTTCATAAAAACGGTCTTTACACTATGGGGGATATTGCAAGATGTTCTTTGGGTAAGAGTAATGAGTATTATAATGAGGATTTACTTTATAATCTTTTTGGTATAAATGCTGAGCTTTTAATTGACCATGCTTGGGGATATGAGCCTTGTGAAATTAGAGATATTAAAAATTATAAGCCACAATCAAGTAGCATTAGTTCAGGACAGGTACTTCATTGTGCTTATAAGTCAGATAAGGCAAGGCTTGTAGCAGAGGAAATGGCTGATTTAATGAGCCTTGATTTAGTTGATAAATCTATAGTTACAAATCAAATTGTATTAACAGTTGGTTATGATATTGAAAATTTAACTGACCCTGAAATAAGAAAAAAATATAAAGGTGAAATAACTACAGACCATTATGGAAGAAAAATTCCAAAACACGCCCATGGTACCATTAATTTAGACAGATTTACTTCTTCTACAAAACTAATTACAAAGGCTGTATTATCACTTTTTGATAAAATTATAAATAAAGACCTGTTGGTTAGAAGAATTACCATAACAGCAAATAATGTTATTGATGAAAAAGATGTTGAAATAACAAAAAAGCCTGAACAAATGGATTTATTTACAGACTATAGTAAATTGGATTTTGAAAGAGAGTCAGAGGAAAAAGAACTTCAAAAAGAAAAGAAAATACAAAAAGCTGTACTTGATATTAAGAAAAAATATGGTAAAAATGCTCTTATTAAGGGAATGAATTTGCAAGAGGGAGCAACTGCCATAGGAAGAAATGCTCAAATTGGTGGACATAAGGCATAGAGGTAAATTTATGGGAAAATATGATGATATTATAAATTTAGAATATGTAAAATCAAAAAGGCATAAACAAATGTCAATAACAGACAGAGCTGCCCAGTTTTCACCTTTTGCAGCCTTAACAGGTCATAAAGAAGCCATTGAAGAAACAGCAAGATATACAGATACTAAGCCTATTTTAGATGATGATGTCAGAGAAAAAATAGGAAATACTCTTTTGGAAATTAAATATAATATTAAATTAAAGCCTGAAGTTGAAGTGGAATATTTTATTGAAGATGAAATAAAATGTGGTGGTTCTTTTAAAAATATAAAGGGCAGGGTAATAAAAATAGATGAATATAAATCTTTTATAACAGTAGATAATGTTAAAATAAAATTTAATGATATTTTAAATATTGAAATTATTAAATCTAACTGTTATAATTAATAAAAACTAAAGGGAGATTTTAATGTGAAATTAAAAAATATATCTGCATTTTTTGCAATTTTAGCTGCGGCTTTGTATGCAATTAACATACCTTTATCAAAATTTTTTTTGGAAAAGGTTGATACTACAATGATGGCTGCTTTTCTGTATTTAGGAGCAGGAATAGGTATGAGCATACTTTGTTTTTTAAAAGCCAACTTTAGAAAATCTGATAAAAAAGAGCCTTTGACAAAAAAGGAACTGCCCTATACTATAGCAATGGTTTTACTTGATATTTTAGCTCCTATTTTATTAATGATAGGTATTTCAAAAACAAATTCTGCAAATGTTTCTTTGCTTAATAACTTTGAAATTGTGGCAACTTCAATTATTGCTCTAGTTATTTTTAAGGAAGCAATTTCAAAAAGATTGTGGACTGCAATAATTTTGGTTTTTATGGCAAGTGTTATTTTGAGTTTTGAGGGAAATGGTGCTTTTAGTTTTAGTACAGGCTCTTTAATGGTTATTGGTGCTTGTATTTGCTGGGGATTTGAAAATAACTGTACTAAGATGATTAGCAACAAAAGTTCTGAAGAAATTGTAATAATAAAAGGCTGTATTTCTGGACTTGGAAGCCTTATTATTGCCCTTATACTAGGTGAGAGTATTCCAAGTATTTATTTAATACTTTCTGTAATGTTACTTGGCTTTGTTGCCTATGGATTAAGCATTAATTTTTATATTATGGCACAGAAAAATTTAGGTGCAGCAAAAACAAGTGCTTATTATTCAATAGCACCATTTTTAGGTGTAACATTTAGTATGGTTATTCTTGGAGAAAGACCTGAAATTAAGTTTTATATAGCTCTTGTAATTATGATTGTAAGTACAATTATTATGATTAAAGACTCTATAGAACTTCAGCATACTCATTCTCATTCTCATACCCATACTCACTCTCATAGTCATGGCAATTTGGTACATACTCACCCACATACCCATACCCACAGCCATTTGCATATTCATAATGAAGATACAAATAATCATAGCCATAAACACGATGACAGACTATTAACTAATCACGAACATATACATAGTATATAATTTATAAAAAGATAGCATAATTTTGCTGTCTTTTTTAGTTTTAATAAGAATTAATTATTGAATAAAACTTAAAAATGTTGTATACTTATAACAGATATAGTTTTAAATTTATAGAGAGATTAGTCAAATTTATATAAAAAACAATATTATTTATATATTTTAATTTGACAGAATATGTAAAAAGTGCTATAATAGGATTAAGTCCTAGTATGAATAAGAAAAGGATGATTTATATGAGCAAATATCGTAATTCAAAACAGCGTAAGCTTGTATTAGATGCTGTAAAATTAAGAAAAGACCATCCTACGGCTGACCAGATTTATTTTGATATTCATAGTAAAGACGGTAAAATAAGCCGAAGTACGGTTTACCGAAATTTAGGTATTTTATCAGAAAATAACGAGATTACTCATGTTGAGTTGTCTGAAGCCGACAGATATGATTACAGAGTTGATAACCACTATCATATAATATGTACAGAGTGTGGAAAAGTAATTGATTGTCCTATTGATTATAATGAAAATTATGATAAGGAGCTTGAAAAAAGTACGGGATTTAAAATTAAAAGACATAATTTAATTTTTGAAGGTATATGTAAAGAATGTTTAAATAAAAACAAAGATTAAGAAGGGAAGGTATTTTTATGGCAGTTTATAAGTGTAGTGTATGTGGTATGATTTATGATGAGGAAAAAGAGGGTAAGCCTATATCAGAACTTGATGCTTGTCCTGTTTGCAAGCAGCCTGTTTCAAAATTTGTACTTATTTCAGAAGATAAAAAAGAAGAAAAGCCAAAAGAAAATTTAGGTTCATTAGATTATGACCCAAAATATGCTAGAAGTGATAAGTCTGCAAGATATATGGACGAAATTCACGAAATGGCTGTAACAGGCAAGACTATTGGTGGTTCAATGGGTACACAGATGCCTTTGCCAAATTGGGACGATATTCTTATTTTAGGTTCACAGCTTAATCCACCACCATTAAATGACGGTGATTATGTAGATACTACTACAATTATAGGTAAAAATGCTAAAAAACCTATGGTTTTAAAAAATCCTGTTTATGTATCACATATGTCCTTTGGTGCTTTATCAAAAGAAGCAAAGGTAGCTCTTTCAAAGGGTTCAGCTATGGCTAAAACTGCTATGTGTAGTGGTGAGGGCGGTATTTTACCTGAGGAAAAAGAGTCAGCATATAAATACATATTTGAATATATACCAAATAAATACAGTGTAACTGATGAAAATCTTAAAACATCAGATGCTATTGAAATTAAAATAGGTCAGGGTACTAAGCCTGGAATGGGCGGACATTTACCTGGTGAAAAGGTTACAAAAGAAATTGCACAAATAAGAGGCAAAAATGAGGGCGAGGATATACAAAGTCCAAGTAAATTTGCCGAGGTTAATTCTAAAGAAGATTTGCGTAAAATGGTAGATATGTTAAGAGAGCGTTCTGATGGCAGACCTATTGGTATTAAAATTGCTGCCGGAAGAATAGAACAGGATTTGGAGCATTGTGTTTACGCAAGACCTGATTTTATTACCATTGACGGCAGAGGTGGAGCAACAGGCTCAAGTCCTTTACTTTTAAGAGAGGCTACAACTGTTCCTACTATTTATGCTTTATATAGAGCAAGAAAATATCTTGACAGTATTAATTCTGACATTTCTTTAGTAATAACAGGTGGTTTAAGAGTTTCAGCAGACTTTGCAAAGGCTCTTGCTATGGGAGCTGATGCTGTTGCTATTGCAAGTGCAGCACTTATTGCAGCAGCTTGTCAGCAATACAGAATTTGTGGAAGTGGCAATTGTCCTGTTGGTATAGCTACTCAAAATCCTGAATTGAGAAAGAGATTTAATGTAGAGGCTGCATCACAGAGAGTAGCAAACTTTTTAAATGTATCTTTGGAAGAAATTAAAACCTTTGCCAGAATAACAGGCAATAATTTAATTCATAATTTGTCAGTTAATAATCTCGTAACAACTGATAGTGACATTGCA
>JBJFFW010000128.1:0-4679 GCA_051892075.1 Lachnospirales bacterium | reverse complement strand
AAATGTCAGCTACAAAAGGAAGATTAGATGGATAGAGCATTTCATCAGCTATAGGAAGACCTGTCTCTTTTATTACTCTTAAATACATTCTTCTTATTGCAAGAATACCCTCACACATATTAGGAGCTTTTGTAGGGTCAGGCTGGTGCATCATACCCTTATAACCTTCACCTGTAGTTCTTGGCTTACCTGTGTAAACTCTCATAACAATAAAAAGTTTATCTTTAAGTGCATCTCTAACCTTAGCAAGTCTGTTGGCATAATCACAAACAGCTTCTTCATCATCAGCAGAACATGGACCTACAATAACAATAAATCTGTCATCTTTACCACTAAAAATTTCTCTAAGCTGTCTATCATTTTCTTCTTTAATTGCTTTTAAGTCATCAGTTAATGGTGTAAGTTTTTGCACATCAGAAACGGACAACATTTTTCTTATGTTTTTAAAACTCATAATATTACTCCTTTAAATTTATTTACTCTATAAACTTATAATAGTGCTTTTTTAGTTAATAGTCAAGGCAATAATAGTAAAATAAATGCCAATAAAGGGTAAATTTGTTAAATTTGCAAGAATAAATTTGAAAATATTATTATTTTTTTAATATTAACTATTGAAAATAACTAAAAAAGCTGTTATAATTAAGTTAAATTTATACAAAAACACATATAATACGAAAGGAGTTGCTGTAATTATGGGCAAAAATGTTATAGTTGGACAATCAGGAGGACCTACCTCCGTAATCAATTCAAGTCTTGCAGGTGTTTTTAAGACTGCTAAGGAACTTGGAGCAACTAAAATTTATGGTATGAGAAATGGTATTGAGGGTCTTTTGGAAGAAAGATGTATTGATATGAGCGAATACCTTAGAACTGATATGGATGTTGAAATTCTTAAAAGAACTCCATCTGCTTTCTTAGGCTCTTGTAGATTTAAACTTCCAACAGTTGAAAAGAGTCCTGAAACTTATGAGAATATCATTAAGATTTTAAGAAAATTAGATATTCAGCATTTCTTCTACATTGGCGGAAATGATTCTATGGATACTATTAAGCAGTTAAGTGCTTATGCAAAAGAAAAGAATATCACAGATATTACTTTTATGGGTGTTCCTAAGACTATTGATAATGACCTTGCTGTTACTGACCATACTCCTGGTTACGGTAGTGCTGCTAAATATATTGGTACTACTTTAAAGGAAATTGTTAGAGATGCAATGGTTCAGCCTATTAATCTTGTTACTATAGTTGAAATTATGGGTAGAAACGCAGGTTGGCTTACTGCTGCTGCTGCTCTTGCAAAGGGTGAGGATAACGAAGGTGTTGACCTTATCTATCTTCCTGAATTAGCATTTGATATTGATAAGTTCTTAGCTAAGATTGAAGAAATCAGAAAGACTAAAAAGCAGATTGTTGTAGCTGTATCTGAAGGTATTAAAGATGCAAATGGTACATATATCTGTGAAGCTGCTGCTCAGGGCGAACTCTTAGTTGACAGCTTTGGTCATAAGGCTTTAAGTGGTACTGCTACAGCTCTTTCAAGACTTGTTGCTGATAAGTTTGGCTGCAAGACTAGACCTATCGAATTTTCAACAATTCAGAGATGTGCAAGCCATATTGGTTCTTTAACAGATGTTTCTGAAGCTTTCCTTATTGGTGGCGAAGCTGTTAAGGCTGCTTTTAATGGTGAAACAGGTAAGGTTGGTGTATACAACAGAATTTCAAATAAGCCATATCTTATGAATACAAGTATTTATGATGTAAATGCTATTGCTAATGTTGAAAAGACTGTTCCTAGGGAATGGATTATTAACGATGGCACAGGTCTTTCTCAGGAAGCCCTTGACTATATGCTTCCATTAATTCAGGGTGAAGTATGGCCTTATATGGTAAATGGTCTTCCAAGACATATTAAGTTATAATACAAATTATTTAATATTATTAAATAGGGCTACCATTTTTAGGTAGCCTTATTTTGTAAGTGGAGATGTTCTTATGAAAAAATATATAAAATTTACTAAAGAAGTTATAGTTAAAATTTATAATAACGACCTTTTAACACAGGCAAATGCTATGACTTTTAGTATGATATTGGCTATATTTCCCATAATAATTATAATGATTGCTTCCCTAAGCTTTTTTAATATAGATATTACAACCTATGTTCAGGATTTTTCAAAAACCTTGCCTACAGATGTTGAGAAACTTTTAAACTCTGTTTTAGTGGATGTTTTTGAAACAAGGCATATTAGCATAATTTCAACAAGTGCTGTAATAGCATTGTATTCTGCATCATCAGGGATAGCATCAATGATTAAGGGTATGAATAAAGCCTTTGAAAAAGAAGTAGATACCGGACCTATAGTTACAAGATTAATGTCTGTTGTATTTGTTTTTTTGTTTATCGTATTAATTGTTTTAAGCCTTGGACTTTTAATTTTTAGTGATGTAATAGCAAGTATTCTTACAAGTTTAAATCTTGGTCAGTTTATTCCGCATTTTTTATATTCAGCCGTAGTTGTTGGTATAGGAATGTTTGCCGTAATTGCTTTTTTTGTAATACTTCACAGAGTTATGGTTGATAAAACCATACCATTAAGAAATATTTTGCCGGGTGTTCTATTTACTGTAATTGTGTGGTATATTGCATCAGGTGCCTTTAACTTCTATGTAAATAATTTCTATAGATTTTCATTATTATATGGTAGTATTGGAACATTTCTTGTACTTGTAATATGGCTTAACATACTTTGTCATGTTATATTAATAGGTTCACAGATAAATGCAGTGCTTTGTGATGATAACTTTATGGACTCCATTTCAAATTAAAAATAATATTAATAAAATAAATTTTAAATTTTATGAATTTTGATAAATTTATATAGCCAAAATTGCAAATATATGTTACAATTATTGTAATAAATCGGAGGGAGAAATATTTTATGTATAACAAAGTAATATTAAAACTTAGCGGCGAAGCTTTAGCCGGAAATACAGATAAGAGTTTTGATAATGAAACTATTTTTTCTATTATTGAGCAAATTAAAAAAGTTTTGGCTATGGGTACTAAGACTGCTCTTGTTATTGGCGGCGGTAATTTTTGGAGAGGCAGAAGTGCAAATCCTGAAATGGACAGAGTAAAAGCCGACCAAATAGGTATGCTTGCTACAGTTATGAATGCCATATATTTTGCTGATTGCTGCAGACAAAAAGGTATTGATGCTCAAGTTATGACACCTATTAAAATTGGTACTGTAACTAAGGAATTTTCAAAGGACGAAGCTAATAAACTTTTAGATGAAGGCAAGGTTATTATTTTTGCTGCAGGCATAGGTCATCCTTTCTTCTCAACAGATACTGTTACAGCTTTAAGAGCTTGTGAGCTTGAAGCTGATGCAATACTTTTTGCAAAGGCTATTGACGGAGTATATGACAGTGACCCTGCTAAAAATCCTAATGCAAAGAAATTTGATGAAATTCCATGTAAAGATATAGTAGAGAAAAACCTTAAAGTAATTGATATTGCTGCTGCTAATCTTTGCTATGAAAATAAAATTCCTGTAGTATTATTTGGTCTTGCTGAAGAAAATTCAGTAGTAAGAGCAGCTAAAGGAGAAAAAATTGGTACAACTGTTACCGTTTAATACATATTAAATTTATGGAGGTATATTATGTCTAAACATACTGAACAATTTGAATCAAAAATGAAAAAAAGTCTTTCTAACTTAGAAAATGAGTTGGCAACAATAAGAGCCGGCAGAGCAAATCCAAGAGTTTTGGATAAGGTTACAGTAGAATGCTATGGTATGGAAATGCCTGTTAATCAGGTTGCTAATATTTCTACACCAGAGGCAAGAGTAATTGTAATTACACCTTATGATGTTTCTACTATTAAGGCTATTGAAAAGGGTATTAATATGGCTGATATTGGTATTAACCCTAATAGCGACGGTAAAGTTATTAGACTTGTATTCCCTGAACTTACAGAGGAAAGAAGAAAATCTCTTACTAAAGATGTAAAGAAAAAGGGTGAAGAAACTAAGGTTGCTGTAAGAAATATTCGTAGAGATGCTATGGATACAGCTAAAAAGCTTGAAAAAGCAAATGAAATTACAGAAGATGAAAAATCTGATTTAGAAAAGGAAATTCAGAAATTAACAGATAAGTATATTGCACAAATTGACAAAACCATTGAATCTAAGAATAAAGATATTATGTCAATTTAATTTAAAGTAAGTCTGGCATATTATGTCAGACTTATATTGTGAAATGAGGGATAAAATGGCTAATAATGTACCAAAACATATAGGAATAATTATGGATGGCAACGGAAGATGGGCTAAAAAAAGATTTCTTCCTAGAGTAATGGGTCATTCACAGGGAGCGAAAGCTCTTGATAAACTTTTAAACAGCGCAAAAGGTCTTGGAGTAGAGCATATTACCGTTTATGCTTTTTCTACTGAAAACTGGAAAAGGGCAGAAGAAGAAGTAAGTGGAATAATGGGTATATTAAGAGAATACATAAATAAGTATTTTAGAGAATATGCTGAGAGTGATTTTAGAGTAGACTCTGTTGGTGACCTTTCAAAATTAACTCCTGAACTTCAAAAAGATATTGAAAGACTAAAAGAAGTTTCAAAAGACAGAGAGGGTATTCATCTTACTATAGCTTTGAACTA
>JBJFFW010000127.1:0-4697 GCA_051892075.1 Lachnospirales bacterium | reverse complement strand
CTTTTTTAATTATAGCATAGCTTGCTAAAAACCATTGTCCTTGTAGGGGCGATTATTAATCGCTCGCAATTTGTGAATAGAAAATATCTTTATTGACAATCTGAGAGCCTTATCTATATGAAGCTCTCTTTTTTTGCCGTTTTTGTCTGTTCTGTCATAGTCATAAAGTCTGTAAGTAAGGTTTGAATTTTCTTGAATTTCTGCTATAAGTGTACCTGCTCCTATACCATGAATAGTACCTGCTTCAATATAAAATATATCATCTACATATAAAAGATTATATTGACCAAAATTTTAATAAAAAAATTTCATTAGATGAATTAAGTGAAAAATTTTATATAAATAAATTCTATCTTACCAGAATTTTTAAGGAACAATTTGGGGTTTCCATAAATAGTTATATACAGCAGGTTAAAATTACTAATGCTAAAAAACTTCTTAGATTTTCTAATCTTACCATTGATGAAATTTCATACAGGTGTGGTATTGATGATTCTAATTATTTTTCAAGAATGTTTAAAAAAATTGAGCATCTTACTCCAAATCAGTATAGAAAACTTTGGTAAAAAGGAAGGGCCATTATATTAAAGCCCTTCCTTAGTTAATCAAATTGATTTGATACTATATCCATATCAAAACTATAAAGTATTTTTTTGCCGAATTTTTCTTCTCTTAAGAGATTATATTCTTTAAGTTTTTTTACTGTTTGTCTTACTTTGTATGATGATTCATTAGATGAATTAATTAAATCTTCAATACTTATGCCAAGTTCACCAAAAAGTGTTTGCTGAAAAATAATGAAAATTATATTTATTTCATTGTCTTTTCTTGAAATTTTATTTGAGATATCATAACAGTAATCAATGAGGTCTATTTTATTGGATAATGATGAAGAAAGCTTGTTAAGCATTTTTATTAATATTTCAAAAAATATAATTATAAATGGTGTTAAATCTCCTTTGTTCTTTTCATCATTTACTATTTTGAAACCTTTATAATACAAGGAAATGTCTTCTTTAATAGTACAAGCAAGACGATATCCTGTTAGTATATTTAGATTTTTAGATAATAAATAACTGCTTATAAATCGACTTATTCTGCCGTTGCCATCATAAAAAGGGTGTATATATCCAAATAAATAGTGAAATATTGCTATCTTAAATAAAGTATATATACTGCTATCATTAAGAATATCTAATGATTTTGTCATTAATTTTATTATTTCTTTTTCAGGAGTTATTCCTGTATGAATTATTTTTCCATATTTTGATTTTACATCTACGCCTTCTTTTCTGAAATATATACCGTCAGGCAGGTTTCTAGGGTCATCCTTTGATATTTCTTCCCACAAAAGTTCATCGTAAATATCTCTTATATCCTGACAATTTTTAATCTGCAACTTCTCGTCACTGTTAAGTTTAAGATATTTATTTACTAGACCTAATAATCTTTTATGTTTTTCTGTGTGCTTTACATCTTCTAGTATTTCATTAATATCTCGCCTTGTGCTTATGACACCTTCCATTTCGTTTGTTAAAACTATTTCATCAATAAGACATTTCTTTATATATTGAGTTAGAGCAATTCCAGGAAGATTATTTGTCATATCATTAAGCTTATTATTTGCTTCGTTTATTTTTGTTATTTGGTCTACTATTTCCGGAGTAATTATGAAAAAAGCTTGATTATTATTTATCTTAATATTAAGTTTAACTGAGGATATACTGTTAAATCTACTGAAATATTCATTTTTATATTGTTCTTTGTTCTTGTAATATAGTTTCTCAAGTAATGTATAATTCAATTTTATCACCTTTTTGTTGATTTTTGCTTATTTTTTAGAAAAATATGAAATATTTAATAAAATTTTATGTTTTCTTATCGAAAAATGCTAAAATCGAAAAGAATATTTTTATTTTATTATACACCTTTATTTTTTTGTGTCAATATTCAAATTTATTAAATAAGGAAAATGTTTTGAAATATATGTAGACCTGTGGGAACTATTTTCTTTTTAGAATAGTTCCTTTTTTGATGGGCTGTTTTTGATATGATTATTTTCTTAGTTTTGATAGAGCTGCCTTTTCTATTCTTGAAACATAACTTCTGCTTATTCCAAATATTTTTGCTATTTCCTGTTGGGTTTTTGCCTTGCAGTTTATGCCATATCGCATTTTTATTATTTTTTGTTCCCTTTCTGTAAGGTTTTCTTTTACTTTTTTCAGTACATTTTTAAGGTCGTCGCTTAGGGTTACAATATCTTCTGTACTCATGGATTCATCAGGAATTTTTTCTTCAAGACTCACCTGATTTCCGTCTTTATCTGTTGCTGTATAATCTTGAAGACTAATGTTATTTTGATGCTTTTTTGCTTTTCTAAGATACATAAGTATTTCATTTGCTATGGTAATAAAAATTACTTTAAAGTATAAAAAGAGAGCAATTAGAACTTGTGGGTCTATTATACAAATAAAAAACGATGATTTTGGCTGTTAAAGGGAGTTTTATTGGACTTTTAGTTTGCTATAATAAATTATATCGAATATATATTCGATATAATTTATTGATTTAGGAGGTAAAATATGGTGATTTTAAAATTTCAGGCTGTTGGTCAGATTCTTAAAAGAAAAGATAAAATGAACATTGCAGCTTTTACTAGAAATGAATTATATGCTGAATTTGAGCTTGATGATGTGTGGTCAGATAAAGCTCCTATTACAGCACAGTTTACTAATTGTGGTGTTAGTGTTGATGTTTTTTTGGAAAATAACAGGTGTATTGTTCCTTGGGAGGTTCTTCAAAATAAAGGAATTTTAGAGGTTTGCTTATTCGGAGGGGATTTAATGACTACAAATACTGTAAGCATTAGTGTTCTTGCAACGGGAGTTATTGGAGGGCTTATTCCTACAAAAGCAAGTCCAAGTGTATATTCTTATCTTACGGAAATGGCTGAAAAGGCAAGTAATTGTAATTTTGAAAACAGAGATGTTATTGTGGGAAAGCTGTATTTTAGAAAAAACAGTGATGAAGATTATGCCCTTTGTGAAATGGGGAGCGAAACAGGAATTAGAATATTAAATAATATTGAGAAAAATTCTGATTGGTTCATTAAACTCGGTGAGGGAAAGGCTTCTGATGAAATTAAAAATGGTATTCAGTATGAAAATACAGGTGAGTTTATTGTTAAAAATAAAAATGACGATATTATAAGACTTACTCAAAAAAGTGGTACAAGTAATATTATAAAAGGAAATGAAACCCTTAAAATTGCTTCATCAGATGGACAAATTAGCTTTGATAATGAAGATGCCGGTATTGATTATACAAAATCTCAATGGAGCGAGAATTTTAAACAGCTTAATATAACTACAGAAAAGGGTGTAAATATTCAGGCGAAGGATAATTCTTATTTTCAAAGCGGTGAAAAAAAGCTTGTAATAGGAAATGATTTTAATAGTGTTGAATTTCGTACAGATGGTGTTGCAAAATTTAAAAATGTTTTAAATGCAAAGGACTTGCAGATTAACGGGGCATCGGTTATGAATACTATAGATACAAAGATATCATCAGCTATGGATACTGTGGATATAAAAATTTCACAAGCTTTTGAAGATTTTAATAAAATGACTTGGGAAAAGGTACAGAATATTGTAAAACTTGGTTTTGGTGAAAATTATTTCCCTGTAGGTACACAACTTAGCTGTAATCATAATGATTATGGAGAAATAGTGTGGGATGTAGTTGCTCATAATAATAATTTAGACCCTTCAGGTAATAATAGGTATTCAATGACCCTTTTAACTCATAATGTAATAGATAAATTTATATTTGATACATCTGAGGCGTTGTATTACTGTGAGTCAGGTATTGAGGCAGGCACTTATTATTTTACTTTGCCACAGGGTTTTTATGAAAATTATGGTGGAGGAAAGAGTTATTATTTTAATATTTCAAATGCCGTTGCGGAGGGTGGAGTAATTGTTTTAGCTTGGAATGGTATGGAAGAAATTAATAAAATAAAAACTTATAATTCAGATAGAAAAACTTTAATAGAAGAAACTACCCTTACAGAAGGTACAGAGGGTACATATTTAGGTACTGCCAATGGAAAAGGCGAAAATATAAATCATATATCACGAGTTACTACAGGTTCTTCAAACTGGAGAGAGTCAAATATAAGACAGATTTTAAATAGTGATAAAATTTATTCTGAACTTTGGCTTCCTCAAACTAAATTTGATATGCCTCCGACAAAAAAGAATGGTTTTATGTTGGGACTTGAAGAAGATTTTAAAAATGTTATTGGAGAAGTTGAAAATATTACAGCAACTAATAGTATTTATGAATTCGACGGAAATTTAAACGATTGTTATATGACTACTGATAAATTTTGGCTGCCTTCACAAACAGAAATTACAGGTGTAACTACAAATGGTATATCTGAGGGAGAACAGTTTGAATTTTACAAAGGTTTAACCGGTACAGAAAGAATAAAATATTCATCAGATAGTGTAGCAACGAAATTTAATTTGCGTTCTACTTCAATGGTAAGCTGCTCAAGTTTTTTTGTAATTGACCAAACAACGGGTGGATTGGCAAGTTATGGTGCAGCTTATGGTAATAATGGACTTGTGGTTGCCTGCACAATATATTAGGAGGTGTGATATGATAAATAATACAATGAGAATGAGAAGAAT
>JBJFFW010000126.1:0-4821 GCA_051892075.1 Lachnospirales bacterium | reverse complement strand
CCCATAAATCCTATTATAGTTATAATATATAGTCTTTGCATAGGCATATTTTTTGGTTGTTTGGCAGTATCCCTTGCAGAAGTATTAAATGTTATTCCTATACTTTCAAGAAGGATAAATGTGCAAAAAGGTATAAAATATTTTATATTGTCATTGGCTTTAGGAAAAGCATTAGGTTCTGCGTTGTATTATTTTTTACCTGGATTTTATTATTAAATTAGGAGAGATACTATGAATATAAAAAATAAGGAAGATTATGCTAATTTAGTAAAGGAAAAAGCACCTAAAAGTCCTTTGTTAAAAGATTGTATCATTTCTTTTATTGTTGGTGGAATAATATGCTCCATAGGACAATTTATAATGAATATATTAGCAAATTATGGTTGTTCAACTGATGATACAGGAATATATACATCATCAGTTTTAATAGTATTATCATCAATACTTACGGGACTTGGTTTATACAGTAAGTTTGGCAAATTTTCAGGAGCCGGTACAATCATTCCTATTACAGGCTTTTCAAATTCAATAACTTCTCCGGCTATTGAGTTTAAAAAAGAGGGATATATTCTTGGACTTGGAGCAAAAATTTTTATTATTGCCGGACCTGTTATTTTATATGGCTTATTAACTTCTGTATTTGTTGGAGTAATTTATTATATATTAACTTAGGAGGAGTAATATGGGTGTTAATATAGGCAGAGCCTCTGTAAAATTTGAAAATAAAATAACTATAAAAAATACAGCCTCCATTGTAGGGAAAATGGAGGGAGAAAGTCCACTAAGTGAATATTTTGATTATGTTCTTACAGATAATACTTTAGGACTTAATTCTTGGGAAATGGCAGAAAGTAAAATCTTATCTGATACATTTAAACTTGTGCTAAATAAAGAAAATATTAAGACTGAAGATATTGATTATGTATTGTGTGGAGATTTATTAAATCAATGTAGTGGAAGCAGTATAGGAATTAAAAGTTTAAACATTCCTTTTTTTGGAATATTTGGAGCTTGTTCAACCTTTGGCGAAGCATTAAGCCTTGGCAGCATAATTATTGACAGTAATGCAGGAAAAAATATTCTTGCAGGGGCATCAAGCCATTTTTGTTCTGCTGAAAAACAGTTTAGATATCCCCTTGATTTAGGCACACAAAGACCTCCTACATCTACTTGGACAGTAACGGGAGCAGGAGCTGTTATTTTATCAAAAGATGGAGATTATCCATATATATCAGGAATAACAACAGGAAAAATTGTAGATTATGGTATTACGGATGCTAATAATATGGGTAGTGCAATGGCACCTGCTGCTGCTGAAACAATTATACAGCACTTTATGGATTTTAATGTGACAGAAAAAGATTATGACCTTATTATAACAGGAGATTTAGGAAGTCTTGGAGTAGATTTACTAATTGAATTATGTAAAGATAGAGGATATAACTTAGAAAATAAAATTTATGATTGTGGAGTAGCAATATACGACAGTGAAAAACTTGATACTCATTGTGGCGGTAGTGGATGTGCCTGTTCAGCAACAGTTTTTTCAGGATATATTTATAATAAGTTAAAAAATAGAGAATTAAACAAAATCTTATTTTTACCTACAGGTGCTTTAATGAGTACAACAAGTGTGCAGCAAGGAAATGGTATATCAGGTATTGCCCATTGTGTTGTAATTGAAAATTATTGATGGAGTTGATAATATGGATTATATTAAGGCTTTTGTCGTGGGAGGACTAATATGTGTAATAGGACAGATATTAATAGATAAAACTAAGCTTTCTTCTGCCAGAATACTTGTTATGTTTGTTATTTTAGGAACTATTTTAGGGGGGATTGGAATATATCAGCCTTTAGTTAATTTTGCAGGAGCAGGTGCAACTGTGCCAATACTTGGCTTTGGCAATACTCTTGCCAGAGGTGTTATAACAGAAATAGATAATGTTGGTGCTAAAGGAATAATAACAGGGGGATTAAAAGCCGCTTCAGCAGGTATAACATCAGCCCTTGTTTCAGCATTTATAGTTTCATTATTTTGTAATCCAAAAGAAAAATAAACTTTCTCTATTAAAGAGGAAGTTTTTTTGTTGTGTAAAAAAGGATTTTATTGATTTTTGCAGAATATAACTATTATAAGATATTATTTCGCAGAATTAGAATTTTCTTTATGGGAGGATAGTATGAATTTAAGAGAACAAAGAGAAGAACTTGAAGAAAAAATATTAAGTCCTTATGCCTCAAAAAGTAATAAAACAAAGGGCAGAGTTTTTGAAGAAATACCATGTGATATAAGAACTAATTTTCAAAGGGATAGAGATAGAATAATACATAGTAAATCTTTTAGAAGACTTATGCACAAAACTCAGGCTTTTATTTCTCCCGAGGGTGACCATTACAGAACAAGATTAACTCATACCTTAGAAGTATCTCAAATTGCAAGAACTATAGCAAGAGCTTTAAATCTTAATGAGGACCTTACAGAAGCCATAGCCTTAGGACACGATTTAGGACATACTCCTTTTGGTCATTTGGGCGAGGATGACCTTGCAAGAGTTGTTCCAGGAGGTTTTCACCATAATATTCAAAGTGTAAGAGTTGTAGAAAAAATTGAGAAAAACGGAAGAGGACTTAACCTTACATGGGAAGTTTTAGACGGTATTTTAAATCATAGAGGAGTAGGAACACCATCTACTTTAGAGGGAAAAATTGTACAGATTTCAGATAAAATTGCATATATTAATCACGATATAGATGATGCTATAAGAGCAGGTATATTAACTAATGAAATGTTGCCACAGGATTGTATAGAAGTTTTAGGTAATACTCATAAAGGAAGAATTGATTTTTTAATTAGGGATATTATAACAAATAGTGCCGATAAAAATGATATTATAATGACTAAAGATGTTAAAAGGGCAATGTATAATCTTAGAGGATTTATGTTTGACAATGTATATAATTCAGGTATGTTAGGTATGGAAAGAAATACTTATGGAAGATTTTTAAGTATTTTATATAATTATTATATGGATAATTTTTCAGAATTGCCTGAAGAATTTAAAAAATTATATAATAATCATAAAGAAACAGAAAAACAGGAAAGAGTAGTTGCTGATTATATAGCAGGAATGACAGACAGATTTGCCAGAAAGCTATACTCTGAATTAGGGGACAAATTAAAAAAATATATTTAAAAAAAGGAAATTAAAAGCCGTTGTCGAATTTTAATATTATGAAGGTTTAGTAATAACAAATTAAAGGAAGGTGTTGACTGTGCATTACCCAAGAGAAGTAATTGATGAAATAAGATTTGGTAATGATATAGTTGATGTTATATCTGAATATGTTAAACTTACTAAAAGAGGAAGTTCTTATGTTGGGTTATGTCCCTTTCATAAAGAAAAAACACCTTCATTTAATGTTAATGGAGATGATCAGTTTTATTATTGTTTTGGCTGCGGAGCCGGAGGTAATGTCATTAGCTTTATAATGGCACATGAAGGATATAACTTTACTGATGCCATTGATTTTCTTGCTAAAAGAATTAATTATACTTTGCCTGAAATGGAATATTCTGATGAATTTTCTAAGAAATTAGAAATTAAAAAGAAATTATATGAAATTCATAAAATTGCAGCTAGATTTTATTATGATATGCTTCAAAGCAGTAGTGGTAAAAATGCTGTTAGTTATCTTGATAAAAGGCAGATTACTATTCCAATAAGAAGAAAGTTTGGTTTGGGATATTCACCTATTTCAAAGGGTAGTTTATATAACAAGCTTAAAGAAGAAGGCTTTGATGATGATATTATTTTTAAAAGTGGCTTGGCATATAAAAAAGACGATAATACTGTTTATGATAAATTTTTTAACAGATTAATGTTTCCAATTATTGATGTGTATGGAAATATTATAGGCTTTGGTGGAAGAATAATAGGAGATGGACAACCAAAATATCTTAATTCTCCTGAAACAGAAATTTTTACCAAAAGCAGAAATTTATATAATCTTAATCTTGCTAAGAAAAGTAAAATAAGAGAGTTTATACTTGTTGAGGGGTATATGGATGCAATAAGCATATATCAGGCAGGTTTTAAAAATGTTGTGGCATCTCTAGGAACTGCATTTAATGAAAAACATGCTAAGGTTCTAAAATCTTATGCAGATAGTGTTATTTTGTTATTTGATAGTGATGAGGCAGGAACAAAAGCTATTTTAAGAGCAATTCCTGTTCTTACTGGAGCAGGATTAAAAGTAAAGGTTGTTCAGGTTACAGATGCTAAAGACCCTGATGAATATATTAAAAAATTTGGTGCAGCAGCCTTTGGTGAGCTTATAAAAAAAGCCAACAGCCATTATATTTTTCAGGCTGAACAAATTAGAAAAAAGTATGACCTTAGCTTACTTGAAGACCGTATTAATTTTACGGAAGAAATTGCAAAGCTTATGTCAGGTATTGAAAATACTATTGAGGCTGATGCTTACATTAAAGAAATATCTAAAATTACAGATATTGATATAAATTCAATTAAATCAGAAATTTCTAAGCTTAATAACGGAGTTGACACTTTACTTTACAGAAAGCGTCTTAACAATGCTAAAAACTCAGTAAAAGACGGTGTTGACACAGCTAGAAAGGGTTTAATAAATATTCTGGTATCAAACAGAGGATTATATAAAATATTTTATGATAATGTTAAACCTGAGTTTTTGGTTGATACAATTTACTCAAAGGTTTTGTCTATAATATATGAGCTTTATGAGCATGATAAAGACGCTATTCCATCTGATATTGTCAGTAGATTTGAAAATATCGAT
>JBJFFW010000125.1:0-4856 GCA_051892075.1 Lachnospirales bacterium | reverse complement strand
CAAAGGTCATAATTCTTGTAACCTTACCTTCGTAAACCTTGCCAACTTCAGGTCCTTTATCAATCATTGTAATCATATCAATAGCTTTCTTAATTGCCTCTGAATCAGCACTTGATACATAAATCTTGCCTTCATCTTCAGTATCAATTTTATCTACTCCTGAAAGTTCAATGATTTTATTAATAGTCTTACCCTTAGAACCAATAACTTCAGCCATTTTATCAGGACTAATCTGTAAAAATTCAATTTTAGGAGCATATTTTGAAAGCTCTTTTCTTGGCTCGGCAATAGCTTTAAGCATAACTTCATTAAGTATATATGTTCTTGCCTTATGAGTATTTTCAATAGCACCCTTAATAATTTCAGGTGTAAGACCCTGAATTTTCATATCCATCTGAATAGCAGTAATACCCTTTTCACTACCTGCCACCTTAAAGTCCATATCACCAAAGAAGTCCTCAAGACCCTGAATATCAGTTAACAAAATAAAGTCGTCATCAGTTTCACCTGTAACAAGACCGCAAGAAATACCTGCAACAGGTCTTTTAATAGGTACACCGGCAGCCATAAGTGAAAGTGTAGAGCCACAAACACTACCCTGAGATGTAGAACCGTTTGAACTTAAAACTTCAGAAACAAGTCTTATAGCATAAGGGAATTCTTCCTCACTTGGAATAACAGGAAGTAAAGCTCTTTCAGCTAAAGCACCATGACCAATTTCTCTTCTGCCTGGACTTCTTGATGGCTTAGCCTCACCTACAGAAAAACCAGGGAAGTTATAGTGGTGAATATATCTCTTAGATGTTTCATTTTCATCTAAACCGTCAATTTTCTGAACTTCTGCCATAGAACCAAGAGTAGTTACAGTTAAAACCTGAGTCTGACCTCTCTTAAATAAGCCTGAGCCATGAGTTCTTGGAAGAATATCAACCTCTGCTGATAATGGTCTTATTTCATCAAGGGCACGACCATCTGGTCTTTTATGCTCTCTTAAAATCATTCTTCTTACAGTTTCCTTTTCATACTTGTAGATAGCCTCTCCTACTACAGTTTCAAATTCAACTTCATCTTCATTACCGAATTTTTCAAAGAGATTTTCAAACACTTCTTCTTCAATAGCAGTAATTCTTTCATCTCTAACCTGCTTTAAGTCAGTAAATACAGCTTCTTCCATTCTCTTATCGCCAATTAATTCCTTAATTGCTTCATATAAGTCATGGTCAACTACATGTTCTTCATAGCTGTGCTTTTCTCTGCCACATTCAGCAATAATTGTATCAATAAACTTACAAATTTCAATATTCTGCTTATGACCAAACATAATAGCATCATACATTTCTTCATCAGTAACTTCATCGGCACCTGCTTCAATCATCATAACCTTTTCTTTAGTAGAAGCTACAGTCAAGTTCATTCTGCTTTTTGCTCTCTGCTCAACAGTTGGGTTAATAACATATTCTCCGTCTACCATACCAACAGATACAGAACCTGTAGGACCATAGAAAGGAATATCAGAAATAGAAACAGCAATAGAAGCACCAATCATAGCACAAATAACAGGGTCGTTATCCTGCTCTACACAAAGTACCATACAGTTAATAGATACATCGTTTCTATAATCCTTAGGGAATAAAGGACGCATTGGTCTGTCTATAACTCTGGCTGTTAAAATAGCCTTTTCTGATGGTCTGCCCTCTCTTTTAGTAAATCCACCTGGGATTTTACCTACAGAATACATTTTTTCCTCATAATCAATAGACAATGGGAAAAAGTCAATGCCTGCTCTAGGCTTTTCAGATGCAGTTGCAGTAACTAAAACAACAGTGTCGCCATATCTAATAATACATTCTCCATTAGCCAATTCAGCTACCTTGCCAATTTCAACACAAAGTTTTCTGCCGGCTAAATCCATTTCAAAGTTCTTATACATTTTTATCCTCCTTAAATAGTATTTTAAGGCGAATTACATTGTAATTTTTAGCTTAAAAATCAGCTTAAACTATTCAAACTAATTTTTAAACTAAAAATATTACCTGTAATTCACCTAAATAAAAACGAGCGTAGTGACTATCACCACGCTCATTTTAAAAATTACTTTCTTAAACCTAATGCAGCAATAAGCTCACGATACTTAACAATGTCCTTAGACTTAATGTAATTTAAAAGACCCTTTCTCTGACCAACCATCTTTAAAAGACCTCTTCTTGAATGGTGGTCCTTTTTGTGTTCCTTTAAATGTTCTGTTAAGTGGTTAATTCTTTCAGTAAGTAAAGCAACCTGAACTTCAGGAGAACCTGTGTCAGCCTCACTTCTACCGTACTTTGCAATAATAGTTTTCTTATCCATTATTAATTCCTCCTAAATATTATTAATCTCCATATGTTAAGGAAAGGTCGGAGATTCCAAATCCTGAACATTGGATACATACAAATTGTATAATACCACATTTTGTATGATAATGCAAGCATTTTTTTTAATTTATAATGTAAATTTTAAAACTTCAAGTTTATTTATAAAACTTTCGGCAACAACCTTATCATTAGTCATTTGTAAGGCAAGAGAATTCATATTTTCAAACTTCTTCTCATCTCTAATTTTTTTATAAAATGTTACAATTACTTTTTTACCATATACATCATCATTAAAATTAAGTATATGAGTTTCAATCTTTCTTCTTTCTCCATTAAATGTTGGATTTAAGCCAATATTTGAAACACCATAATATTTTTTACCATCAATAATTACAGTAGAAAAATAAACACCGTCAGGAGGCAAAAGTTTTTTCTTGTTAGGCTCTAAATTAATAGTAGGAAAATTCATTGTTCTTCCTCTCTTATCTCCCTCAACAACCTCGCCTATTACAAAATATGGCTTTTTAAGAAGATAAGCCGTCTTTTCCATATCGCCTTCACAAATTAAATTTCTAATTCTTGTGCTGCTTACTCTTATATTTTCAACCTTTACTCTTGGAATACCTATAACCTTAATTCCTCTGGCATCTCCAAGGTGTCTTAAAATATCAATATTTCCTATTCTGTCTTTACCAAAACAATAATTTTCACCTACTACAAGAACTTTACAATTTGTTTTTTCAATAAGCAAATCTATAAATTCTGTAGGGCTCATTGAAGCAAACTCCATATTAAAAGGATATTGTATTAAAACTTCTACACCTGTTTTTGAAGCTATGAATTTTTTTTCTTCAACACTAAACATTGTTTTGAAATCACCCTTTCTGCCAAAAAATGCAACAGGGTGAGGATTAAAAGAAAACATAACACTTTTCAAATTATAATTTCTAGAATATCCCAAAACCGTTTCTATAAGTTTTTGATGTCCAAGATGCACACCATCAAAATTACCAATAGTTACAGCCGTATTTTCTTTTATCTGAAAGCTATTGTCATCGTATACTATCATTTAGATCACCTTAACATTGTTATCGGCTTTATAAAATCACCGATATCCTCATATATTCCTATTAAATTACCGTAACTGTCATAAACCAAATTTTTGTCGGAAATTTCACCTTTAACAAAATTTTTACTGATTCTATTTCCATTGTATAAAAACTTATCTGCCTGTGACGATACAGTTATTTTGTTATAATTTAAAACTTTATCTGGGGAAGAAATAAGCCTTTCAAAATTATGACTTTCTACAGCCTTTTTAAAATCATCAATTTTTATACTGTCTTTAATATAAAAATTTCCTGTTCTTGTTCTTGTTAAAGCTGACATACAAGCTCCACAGCCAAGCTTTTCTCCTATATCTTTACACAAAGTTCTTATATAAGTACCTTTAGAACACAAAACCGTAAATTCATATTTGTTATTTTCAATATAATTTATATTGCTGATATTATAAATATGTATAAGCCTTGTTTTTCTTTCTATTTCTTTTCCCTCTCTTGCAAGCTCATATAATTTTTTGCCATTAACTTTAATAGCAGAATACATAGGCGGCTTTTGATTATAATCACCTATAAAAGACAAAATTACTTCTTTTACTTCTTTTTCAGATACACTAACTTCCTTTTTTTCTATTATATCACCTGATACATCTTCGGTGGTAGTAGTTATACCAAGTAAAATTTCAGCCTTATATTCTTTAATATCAGCCTGAATATAATCAGCAAGTTTAGTTGCCTTGCCTATGCAAATTGGTAAAACTCCCTCTGCATCAGGGTCAAGAGTTCCTGTGTGTCCCGTTTTAATTCTGCCTAAGCACTTTCTCACAATATTTACAACATCGTGAGAAGTATAGCCTTTTTCTTTATAAATATTAATTACACCGGATAAATTGGTTTCATTACTTTTCATTTTTAGTAATCCTATCCTTTAATATTTCTACGGCTCTATTAACCACATCTGATAATTTTCCATTTTTAACTGCTGCACCGGCAGCCAATATATGACCTCCGCCGCCAAATAAAGAGGCAACCTCATTTACATCAACACTTTTAGACCTAAAGGAAAGCTTTACTAAGTCCTCTCCTCTTTCTGTTGCAAGTAAAGATACACAAACACCTTTAATATTTAAAATATATTCTACTATTCCATCTAAATCAGAAGATGTGGCATTGCACTGTGCCATTTCTTCATTAGTTAAATAAGTATATGCAACTTTACCATCAATTTTAATATTACTAAGAGCCTTATTAAATACTTTAATCTGTGGTATGGTATGCTCTTTTAACATTTTAGAATGAATAAAAGGTGTATCAACTCCACACTCTACAAGCTCTCCTGCAATTTGATGAGTTCTTTTTGATGTAGAGTTGTGCATAAAGCCTCCTGTATCAAGTAAAATACCTGTGTAAATAGCTGATGCCATAAATTTATCTATTTTAACAA
>JBJFFW010000124.1:0-21991 GCA_051892075.1 Lachnospirales bacterium | reverse complement strand
CTTCTTCATAAGGCAGCATAAAAAGATAGGTTGAAAAAATATCAGCCTTTGTGCTGTCATTACAAAATATAGTTACACTCTTGTTGTAATTTGCAGGCATTAAAGTTTCAGGGTCAATAATGTGATGATATTTTTCTCCGTTAACTTCAAAATATCTCTGATAATTTCCACTTGTAACGGCACTTGTATCTGATAAGGATTTTTTTTCAATATAATCTTTTTCATTGTCAGGGTCCTGAACACCTATTTCAAAGGTTTTTTTATTATTATCATTTATACAAATAATATTCCCTCCAAGATTTAAAAGAGAAGCACCTTTAACATTTTCATTTAAAAAATCCTTTGCTTTATCACAGCAAAATCCCTTTGCTAAAGCTCCAACATCAATAGATGTATCTTTATCAGTAATAAATACGGTAGAATTTTCCTCATCAATTACAATACTGTTAATATCAGTATGTTTATTTGCAGTTTCAAGTTCTTCTTTTGTTGGCACTTTGGCATTTTCAGGATTATTTAAGGCATCTTCTCTGTAATTATGCCAAATTTTCAAAACTGAACCCATAGCAATATTAATTTTTCCATTAGTTAATGTATAAGCCTCTTTGCCTGTTTTAATAATTTCCAAAACATCTTTCTCTACTTTAACAGGAGAAATACCAGCATTGTCATTTATGGTTTTAATATTGTTAAGTCCTTGGTAATTATTGTAAATATCAAGATTTTTATTAAGATTTGATAATTTGTCATAAAGTTTATCAGATGTGTCATCAAAATCCTTTTGACTATCCGTATAACAAGTGAAACTTGAAAAGGTATCGAATAAATCTGTGTAATAAGTTTCATATTTTTCTAATGAACAGCCTGTTAAAAAAAGCATAAAAAATAAAACAAGAAATTTTTTCATATATTTTTACCTCCTATTCTGCCAATTACAGGAATAAGAGCCTTAATAAGTATACCTGTAAGTGTTCCCATAATTACTCCTGATATAACCAAAATAGGTAAATAATACATTATGGAATAATTATCAAAAATAACAAAAACAGCCATAAGCTGACCTAAATTATGAAAAATTGCACCTGATATACTTAAAATAATATAACTTATTTTATCTTTAAAAATCATTAACAAAAATATTATTACTATTATAGATAATAAGCCGCCGCAAAAGCTTAAAATCCCTGCAACAAAACCTCTTGTGACACCACCTAAAAAAGCCTTTGCCACATTTAGTAAAATCGCCTCTTTTTTTCCATAAAATATCAACCCATACATAACAGCTATATTTGCAAGCCCAAGCTTTACTCCCGGAATAGGAACAAAAGAGGGCAATGACGACTCAAATATTGACAAAACAACCGTTAAGGCAAGCATCATTGCCAAATGGGTAATTTTATTAACTCTATTCATATACTACCTCATAAAAGGGCATCAACATCTTTTTTATCTGATTTTAATTTCAAAACCAATTTATTAGGCAGGCAAACAGCACTTTGACCTGTTTTATTTATAAAACCTGTGTGAACACAAATTTTATCGGGACAATCAGACTCAACAAAAGCTATAGCACCCTTTTCAACCTTAAATACAACATCAGGAAAACCATCAGGTGAAAAAGTATAATCCCTATCCAGCTTAACTGTCATAATAACTTTGTTGTTATATAAAATTTCAGCCTCTTTTGATTTTTCAAAAATAAAATTATCGGCATACAAATAAGAAGCCAAAGATAAAAATATCAAAATAAAAATTATTAAAATATCTTTCTTATTAAACAGCTTTCTATCCATACTCTCCACCTTTTATCTTCCTACATAAAATATAAAATTTTTTTACAATAATGTCAAGGCTATTTACAAATTTTTAATTAAAAAAATTCATTAAATAAAAGCTATAGACAAATTAAAATAAATTTGTTATAATCATTCTAGAAAAATGTTTTAAAAATTAGATGCTATTTAGCTTTTATGTATAAAGAGGTAAACTTATGAAAGAATTAGTTATTGGTGATTTGGTGGCAAGAGTGCCAATTATTCAAGGTGGTATGGGTGTAGGCATAAGCCTTCACAAACTTGCAGGTGCTGTAGCTAAAGAGGGTGGAATAGGTGTTATTTCTGCTGCTCAGCCTGGCTTCAGAGAACCTGATTTTTATACTAATACAACAGAGGCAAATATGAGAGCTTTGGAAAGAGAAATTAAGCTTGCCAAGGAAATTTCAAATGGTGGTATAATCGGTGTTAATATTATGGTTGCCGTTACCCATTATGAAGAATTTGTAAAGTGCTGTATTAATAGCGGTGCTGACCTTATTATTTCAGGTGCGGGACTTCCTATGGATTTACCAAAGTATGCGGCAGGCTCCGACATTAAGCTTGCTCCTATTGTTTCTTCTGCTAAAGCCTTTAGGGTTGTTGTAGGCAGATGGATTAAAAAATATGATAAAGTTGCCGACCTTGTTGTAATTGAAGGTCCTAAAGCAGGGGGACACCTTGGCTTTAAGGCTGAAGAAGTTGAGGGTATTGAAAACTTCGATGATGAAATTATTAAAATTCTTGAGGTTAAAAAAGAATTTGAAGAAAAAACAGGCAGAAAAATACCTGTTGTATTTGGCGGCGGTGTATTTACAAAGGAAGATTTTAATCATTGTTTAAGTCTTGGTCTTGACGGTGTTCAAATGGCTACAAGGTTTGTTGCTACAGAAGAATGTGATGCCGATATTAAGTTTAAAGAGGCTTATGTTAATGCTGGGTTAGATGATGTTAAAATTGTTAAATCACCTGTAGGTATGCCGGGCAGAGCTTTAAATAATAATTTTATTAAAAATATTGTGCCTAATGGCTGTAAAATTGATAAGTGCTTTACTTGTCTTGTTCATTGTGACCCTAGAAACATACCTTATTGTATTTCAAAGGCACTTTTTAACGGTGCTAATGGAGATATTGACAATGCTTTGGTATTTTGCGGTGAAAATGTGTATAAAATAGATAAGATTTCTACTGTAAAAGAAATTATTAAAGAACTTACTGAATAATATGGAGAATTTATTTTATGGAAGATATTAATTTGAAACTTATTGACTTAATTGATGAAATTAAGGAAAGCAATAACGAGAAGGTTAAAAATGAATTTTTATATTATCTTGTTAATGCTAAACTTGTTGTGCCTGTAGTAGTAGACACTGTTCCTGATGAGGAGGGCAATGTTGATGAAAATACTAATGTAAGGTATTTTTCTATAAAAAATACTGAGGGCAAAATTTATCTTGTAACTTTTACAAATACTGATTATTTTGAAAAATGGCAGCCTGATATTATGAAATATCATGTAAGATATGATTTTAATCAGCTTAAAGCTATGGTTACAAGGGCAGGAAGTGGTTTTGCAGGCTTTGTTATTGACCCTAATTTTGGAAATATGGCTGTTCCAAATGAAATTTTAAGAAGTATACAGAGAGTTTCATCTGATGATATGGAAATTAAGGCTGAAAAAATTGTAACTGAGGGAAATGTAGGTTTAACTCCTGCTGAAAATCCACCTGAAAAGCTTATGACAGCTTTAAAGGAATTTATGGCTAATGACAGAAGTATTTTAGAGGCTTATATGATGCAGACTATTAGAAAAGGTGAAACTACTCCTACTTATATTATAGTAGTAGACTTTTTAGGCTCTGCCAAGAGAGTATTTGACTCTTTGGCTGAGGTTGCTCAGAATAATTTAGATGTACCTCAGGCTATTGGAGTAATGCCTGCTTCAGATAAGATTGCAAGAAAATATATTGAAAATGTAGAACCATTTTATAAAAAGTAAAAAAATTGAAAAAAATAGTTGACAAAGTATTAAATCTTTGCTATAATACCATTTGTGCCGTAGACAGCAGGTGACTTAGGTCGTAACGGTTTCTACCTGCCGAGGATACAAGTTTAATTGTATTTTACCTCTCTGTCTTTGGACAGAGAGTTTTTTTATACGGCTATAAAAGTTTAAATTTTTATAGGAGGTGCAAGTTTTGGCTAATTTAGAAGCAAAAAAGGTTATTGTAAACGAAATTAAGGAAAAGCTTGAAAAGGCTAGTTCTGCAGTTTTAGTTGATGCCAGAGGTCTTACTGTTGAGCAGGATACTGCATTAAGAAAGCAGTTAAGAGAAGCAGGCGTTGATTATAAGGTTTACAAAAATACTATGATGAATTTTGCAGTTGCTGATACTAAGTACGAAGGCTTAAAGGCTTACTTTGAAGGTCCTAGTGCTATTGCTATCTGCTATGATGACCCAACTACTGCTGCTGCTATTATTAACAAGTTCAGAAAGAATGCTAAGGCTCTTGAATTTAAGGCTGGTGTTATTGAAGATACTTGCTATGATGCAGAAGGTATGGTTCAGATTGCAGATATCCCATCAAGAGAGGTTTTACTTTCAAGATTACTTGGAAGTTTCAAATCACCTATGGGTTCATTTGCAAGAGTTATCAAAGCTATTGCAGAAAAAGATGGCGAAGGTGCTGTTGAAGAAAACGCAGAGGCTTAATCTGTATATTACTTTTTAAATTTAAAATTATTTTTATTTGATATGGAGGATATTAAAATGGCAAAGTTATCAATCGAAGAAATTATTGCTGCTGTAAAAGAACTTACAGTTTTAGAACTTAATGATTTAGTTAAGGCTGCTGAAGAAGAATTTGGTGTATCTGCTGCTGCAGGTATGGTAGTTGCTGCTGGTGCTGGTGCTGGTGCTGCTGAAGCTGCTGAAGAAAAGACTGAATTTGATGTTGAATTAACAGAAGTTGGTGCTGAAAAGATTAAGGTTATCAAGGTTGTTAGAGAAATTACTGGTCTTGGTCTTAAGGAAGCAAAGGCTATCGTTGATGGCGCTCCTAAGGTTGTTAAGGAACAGGTTTCTAAGGACGACGCTGAAAATGCTAAGGCTAAGCTTGAAGAAGTTGGTGCTAAGGTTACTCTTAAGTAATTTAAACTTTTATGCTAAAGAAGGACTGTTTATGCAGTCCTTTTTTTGTTGTGTTTTTTGTAAAAAATATAAAAATGTCTTTACAAAAGTTATCATATATGATAACATATACTTAAAGGAGGTGCTAAATATTTTTGAAGTGATTTTTTATCAAAAAGAAAATGGTAAAATTCCTGTTAAGGATTTTTTATTATCAATGACACCTAAATTAAGAGCTAAGGCTTTTAGTGATATTGAGTTGTTGCAAAAATATGGTAGTGAGTTAAGAGAACCGTATATAAAGCCTATAAAAGGTAAAAATAATAAGGGATTGTATGAATTGAGAATAAAATTTTCTAGTGACATAGCAAGAATATTCTATTTTACATATTATAATAATAAATATGTATTGTTACATGGATTTATAAAAAAGACAATGAAAACACCTGCAAAAGAAATTGACAAGGCAAAAAAATATATGGAAGATTATATAAGGAGGGCTGACAATGAGTAAAAATGGGGTATCTATTGATGATATTAAAAAGGATTTATTTTTAGATGAAAATTTTAAGTCTGAATATGATAAATTGCAGCCAAGATATGAGATTATTTCTCAAATTATTGAAGCAAGAAAAGAAAATAATATGACTCAGACAGAACTTGCAAAATTGGTTGGTACACAAAAGTCTAATATATCAAGACTTGAAAGTGGAAATTACAATCCAAGTTTGGATTTACTTATTAAAGTTGCTGATGCTTTAGGAAAAAAATTACAGATAAATATGCAGTAAAATAGGGATTATTTAAAAATTGAAATGTTTGATGTTTTTTATGGATTTTCTTTTGTTTTTAAAGTATAGGCAAAATGTTAAAACTATTACCTAAAATAACAGTTAATAAAATACTTTTGTAGGGAAAGCTTTTTTCCCTTATGCAAATAAAAAAGTACCGAAGTATAATTTCGGTACTTTAAATTTATTATTTAAGTTCATTTTCAGGTACTTCTTTGGCATCTCCCCAAATTCTTTCAATATTATAAAAGCCTCTGTCCTCTTTATTAAACAAATGCACTACAATATCTCCAAAATCCATTAAAATCCAGTTTTTACTATTCATACCCTCTGAATGTTTTAATCTAAATCCTGCTTTGAAAAGCTGTTCGTCAACCTCATCAGCCATAGCTCTAAGCTGATTTGGATTGTTACCGCTGGCAATTACAAAATAATCAGCAAGTGATGATACTCCCTTAATATCAAGTACCTTAATATCTACTGCCATTTTGTCGTCAAGTGCTTTGTAAGCAGCTTTTGCTGCCTTAAAAGTATCTGTCAAATTTTATTCCTCCCTATTGTAAAAATATAAAGCATCACTACTTAATGGATGCATAGTTTTACTTTTATTATATTCAAAAGTTTTCCTAAGTATCATAACCATAGTTTTATCTATATCAGTATATGCCATATTTCTTATTTCGTCAAGTCCTTCAAAGTTTTTTCTGTTAGGCTCAATAAAATCAGCAATATAAATTATTTTTTCAAGAAGGCTCATATCGGCTCTGCCTGTAGTGTGGTAGGCTATGGAATTTAGCATATCACAATCTGTTATGCCATATTCTTTTTCAGCTATTTTTGCACCTAAAAAGCTATGGGTTAAATCAGGATTTTCTTTTAAAATATCATCAAGTTTAACACCGTATTTTTTGCAATATTTAAGCTTTTCATCAGTTGGTATACACTTTGCGCAATCGTGCAAAAGTCCAGCTATATAAGCCTTATTAACATCAGCACCGTATCTTGATGCCATTTTAGCTGCTTCTTCTGCAACACCTTTTGTATGCTTAAATCTCTTAGGTGTAAGATAATTATGAAGCTTTTTTGTGATTTTATCTATTTCCGGATTTGAGTTATAATTTTTATAAAGAGAAGTTTTCAAAATATATTCCTCAACAGACTCCGGCACAAGATATTTTATTGTTTTATTGGCAAAAACTCTGTTTCTAATATCAGTTGATGAAATAGAAAGGGCAGGCACTTCAAGTATAGTTATTTTACCCTGATAATTTTCTTTAAGATTATTAATAGTATTTTTAAGAATAGTCTTATCATAGCCTGGTCTTGTAACAGCAACAAATTCACAAAGGGACAAAAGTTCCTCCGGAGATTTCCAAGTTAAAATCTGTGCTATGGCATCTGCACCTGTAATATAATAAAGTTTACAGCCCTTATATCTTTCAAGCATTTCCTTAACAGTATCAATGGCGTAGGTCATTCCTGCTCTGTCAAGCTCAATTCTTGATACCTCAAACTGAGGGTTTGTAACAGTTGCTAAAACTGTCATAAGATATCTGTGTTCGTTATAAAAAGGGTTAGAGTTTTTATGGGGCGGATTGCCTGTTGGAATAAAAACCACCCTGTCAATATTAAGTTCCTGTCTTACAGCCTCGGCAGCAACTAAGTGTCCGTTATGAATAGGGTTAAAAGTGCCACCCATAATTGCAATTTTTTTAAATTTTATATTATCCATATCTAATCTCACAAGCCTTCTTACATAAGAACAGCCACTATGAAAATGTGGCTGTCTTATATTTCAATTTGTAGTTTTTCTAATTAAGCCTCATCATAAATTTTCTGTAAATATTCACAGTCACTCTTATATCTAGGTTCACTGGAATTTTCAATAAGCATTGTAATATAAGGCTTTTCATTCTTTAAGTGCTTAAAAAGCGGTGCATAGTGGAATAAGCCATCTCCAACCTGCTCAAATGCTACATCACCGTTTTCATCAAGCTTAAAGTCCTTAATGTGCATAACAGAAATTCTGTCACCATAATACTTAAATGCTTTGTCAATAACTTCTTCCTGATTCATATAATTATTTCTGTCAAGAAGATTAACAGGGTCGAGAATAACCTCTACATTAGGTGAGTTAATATCATCTAAAAATCTCTGCATCATTTCAGGTGAATATAAAGTGTGAGTAGCAACACCTTCAACACCTACAATAACACCAAGCTTTTCAGCAGCATCAACAATTTCTCTCATACTCTTTAAAAGTCTTTGGTAGCAGGTTTCAGTATATGTACCAGGGACAATTTTAAAGTTTTCATCAAGTCTGCCTGTTTCAGTACCAACCATATCAGCACCAATAGCTCTTGCATATTTTAAATGCTCAATAAATCTTTTAACATTAGCTTTTCTTGCATCTTCATCAGGTGTAGTAGGGTTAATATAGCAGCCTAAAACAGCCACATGAATATTATTCTCACTTAATCTCTTTCCAATATAATGACCTAAACCTGCACTATAATGACCTGTAGTAAAGTCAATATCAGTAATAGATTTTTGGAAAGCCAACTGCACAAGGTCAATATTATTAGCCTTAACCTTAGCTAAAAATTCCTCAAATTTCTGCTTGCCACCTAAATCGTGACCTCTCATACCAAATCCCATAAAAAAATCACTCCTATCTTAAAAAAATAACACTTAACTTTAATACAATTATAACAAATTTTAAATAAAAAAGCAACCATAAAAGGCTGCTTTAAAAAATTTTTACACATTATTTTTTTGATTTTTTATTCTTATCTACAAAAACAATTTCCTTAGGACCAACCATATTAAGTTTTTCTCTGGCAATTTTTTCAATAAATTCGGGACTGTCCTGATTATCCTTTTGATTTTTAAGATTAAGCCCTACAGCTTCTTCTCTTGAAATTTCAGCAAGAAGGGCAACCTCTTGTTTTTTAAGGTCAAGACTTATAAGATATTGATGAAAAATAGCTATAACAAAAATCAAAATCATAACAGACATTGAAATTCTATATATAAGTTTTGCAGGACTTTTTTTATTTTCTTTTTTTTCAGATTTATTTTTAGCCATAAGAAATTACCTCTTTTTGAATACCTTATGTTTACATACCGTTTTTATTCTCTCATACTTTTTATATTTTTGCAAGTGTTTTTTAATGAAAATTGCAAGTTTTTTAAAAGGGTAGAGTACAACCATAAAAGGAGTAAGTATAATTTCTGCAAAAAGCCTTAATAGGTATACAAAAGGATTAAGAAATTTTATTACTAATTTATGTATAAAAAGCCTATATAAAAAGCCTCCTATTAAAAGTCCAAAATAAATATAGGGTCTTAACTCTCCATAATTTAAACACAGCATTGTAAGAAAAAATACTACAGCAAAAATAAGCCAAAAAAGTATATCTTCTATATAAATGCCTAAAAGAGAGTGTGAAATATAAATTCTGAAAATTCTTATAATGCCATAAACAAAACCACCAATAATACCAATGGCTATAGATGAAAAAAACAAATAAAACTGTTCATTCATTGATAATATCATAATAATACCTTATTTAAAAATCCTGCTAAGAAGTGAACCTTTCTTATCTATATTATCATCATAGCCAATATTTTCTATTATTCCTTCTATATCCAAAGCACCTTTTTCAAGGTTAAGGCTTAAAATATGCAAATTTTCCCCTCTTATAATTAGTATTCCAATATCAGTTTGAGCCACAATATTTTCTTCATCAAAACTTAGTACATCACTAACTCCCGTAGCCTGAAGTTTTTCTCGTCTGTTAAGTGTAATACAGTGCTTAGAGCTTGAGTTATCCATATTATTCCCCCAATCTCTATAGCTTATGCAATTTTAAAGACTTTTATACATTTCTTGGGCATTTTCTTTTCTTACAGTTTCCTTAGTAGATAAAACTTGAATTTTAGTAGTGTTATTGCCGAAAGTTATTTCAATAACATCTCCCTCTTTAACCTCAAGTCCTGCCTTTGCAACTTTTCCGTTTACACTGACTCTGCCACTGTCACAGGCTTCATTTGCAACAGTTCTTCTTTTAATAATTCTTGAAACCTTTAAATACTTATCTAATCTCATAAATTCTCCTTTAATAAAACAAAAAAGAGGCTTAGAAAAAAGCCTCGTTTATTGTAAGTAAAATTACTTGTTTACAGCGTCCTTAAAAGCCTTACCAGCCTTAAATCTAGGAGCTTTAGAAGCAGCAATTTCAATAGCTTCCTTAGTCTTAGGATTAACACCTGTATGAGCAGCTCTTTCCTTAACATCGAAAGTACCAAAACCAACTAATCTTACTTCGCCGCCTGCTACTAATTCGCTTGTAACAGTTTCTTCAAAAGCCTTTAAAGCCTTTTCAGCATCTGTCTTTTTAAGACCTGTCTTTTCTGCAATCTTTGCAACTAATTCTGTTTTGTTCATTATTTAATCCTCCTTATTAAATCGGGTTATCCCGTTTTTGATTATAAATTACTCGAGGCTAATCCTCCCTACCTCTCCGACGCAACTTATCAATCAAATATCCTCAGTATTATTTATAAACTTTTCTAAAGCATTTGTCAAGGAAAATTCAGCATTTATTTGTAAAAATTGTGAAATTTTCGTTAACTCCAATAAAAAATTACCAATTAATTCCATATTTTCCTCTTTATGGTCTAAATTTGAGGATTTTAACCTTTCCAAAAGAACAGAAATGTTATTAGTAATTTCATTAAAATCCAAGTTTATAATATCATATTTTTCAGATTTACTTATAACTTTTTGACTTCTCATTAAAGATGGAAGGGCTTTTGGTACACTTAAAATAATTTCTTTTTTAGATGAATAACCTTTTTCTTTTTCTTTAAGTTTATCCCAATTTACAATTATTTCCTCTTTAGTATTTCCACCTTCATTTGAAAATATGTGAGGGTGGCGGTAAATCATTTTGTCTGTTACATCATTTATAACCTTGTCTAAATCAAAATATCCTTTGTTTTTTGCAAGCTCACTGTGAAATACAACCTGAAATAAAATATCACCAAGTTCTTCACATAAATTATCCATATCTTCATTATTAATTGCCTCAACGGCTTCATAACATTCTTCTATTAAATATTTCTTTAGGGTAGAGTGGGTCTGTGCCCTATCCCAAGGACAGCCATTTTCTCCTAAAAGCTTTTTCATAACATTTTTTAAGTCATTAATATTATATTTATATTCACTCATTTTATGATACCTTTCAAAGATTAAAAAAATTTTAATTTTTATTTTATTTACTAATTTTCAAAAAAGTGATATATTTATACTAAACTATAACAAATCAAAGGAGATGTTTGTTATGATATGTAAAAACTGCGGTACAAATAATCATATAGGAGCAAAATTTTGCGGTAAATGCGGAACTAAGCTCTATGAAGAAAATGCTTTAAATGAAGTAGTGGCAGTATGTGATATGGAAGATGGTTTTTTCTTTAAGGGAGTTAGTTTTCCTAAAAAAATATTAATTTATGCCTTTGGGGTATTTCTTGTTTTTTTAGTTGCAGCTTATACCTTTGCCTGCACTGATTTAAAACATTTTTTGGATATGATTTCTTATTTAAGCAGGTTTTTTAGTTAGAAAAAAGGCTTTCCATAACGGAAAGCCCTTTTTATATTTAATTAAATATAAAAATAAAACCAAAAGATTAGATAGCTCTTGTAACCTTACCGGCTCTTAAGCATCTTGTACAAATGTTGATAGACTTAACATTACCGTTATCCTCAACAATCTTAACTTTCTTAATATTAGATTTCCAAATCTTCTTAGCTCGTCTTGAAACCTGACTACGATTGATACTGATTCTGCGACCTCTCTGTCTAGTCTTATCACAAATTTCACACTTAGCCATCGTTTACACCTCCTTAGCTATAAAATCATCTTTACCATTGTAACAGATTATGGATACAAATGCAAGAAAAAAATTAAAAATTTGCAAATTTTATATACAATCCTTAAAAAATCTGTTATATTAGGTATAAAACAAGTAAAAATATATAAATTTGGAGCTGTAAATTTATGAATTTTGATGACAAAATAGAAGTAGTTAAAAATATTGGAGAGGCAAGAGCAAAAAGCCTTAATAAAATGGGAATTGAAACTGTTGAGGATTTAATTGAATATTTCCCAAGAGATTACAAGGATAGAACTGAGGTTATTTTAATTTCAGAGGTAAATGAGGGAGAAAGTGTAAATATTAGGGCTAAAATTGAGGGTAAGGTGGAATATACAAGAGTCAGAAACTTAACTATTGTTAAGGCAAGGCTTAAAGATGAAAGCGGTATAATAGAGGGAGTATGGTTTAATCAGCCTTATTTGAAAAATACTTTAATTTCTGGAAAAGAATATATTTTTACAGGAAAAATAAGTAAAAAATATGGCAGAATACAAATGGAAAATCCTGCCTTTGAAGTTTATAGTGAAAACAGCTTAAATGTAGGGAGAATTGTGCCTCACTACACCTTGCCTAAAAATATGTCTCAAAAAACTTTCAGACAAATTATAAGTTATGCTATAGGTGATGTTTCAATTACAGAGTTTTTAAATAAAGATATAATAGAAAAATATAATTTGTGTTCAAGGGATTTTGCCATAAATAATATTCATTTTCCAAAGGATAATGAAAGCTTTTTTAGAGCAAGAAACAGACTTGTATTTGAAGAACTTTTGCTTTTACAGTTAAGACTTTTACAGCTTAAAGGAAATATTACAAACAAAAAAACAGGTGTTAAAATTACAGATTTTGATTATGATGAAATTAGTAAAAAACTTGGATTTACTCTTACAAAGGCTCAAAAGAGAGTAGTAGGAGAAATATGTGGTGATTTTAAAAGTGGCTATGTAATGAACAGGCTCATTCAAGGTGATGTTGGCTCAGGTAAAACTGCCGTAGCTATGATAGCTTCATATATTGCAATAAATAACGGCTATCAGGCTGTACTTATGGCACCTACTGATGTTTTGGCTAATCAGCATTATAAGAGCTTTTCTGAAATTTTTGATAACTGCACACTTCTTACAAGTGCTATGAAGAAAAAAGAAAAGGATAAGGCTTATAGTGATATAGAAAGTGGTAGAGCTAAAATGATTATAGGCACTCACGCCCTTATTCAAGATAAGGTAAAGTATAATAATATTGGACTTGTTATAACTGATGAGCAGCACAGATTTGGAGTAAATCAAAGACAAATGTTATCATCAAAGGGAGATAATCCCCACACTCTTGTTATGACAGCAACACCTATTCCAAGAACCTTAGCCTTAATTTTATATGGTGATTTGGATATTTCAATTATAGACGAACTTCCTCCAAACAGGCAGAAAATAGATACTTTTGCTGTAGGTCATACCTATTATGAAAGACTTTACAATTTTATTAAAAAAGAGTGTGGCAAGGGTAGACAATGCTATATAATTTGTCCTATGATTGAAGAAAATGACAAAATGGAGCTTAGAAGTGTGTTATCCTACACTGAAGAACTTAAAAATCAAAAGCTTTTAGGTTTAAAAGTAGAGTGTATTCATGGAAAAATGAAAAATGATGAAAAACAAGATATTATGACAAGATTTGCTAAAGGTGAAATTGATGTTTTAGTATCTACAACGGTTATTGAAGTAGGTATAAATGTGCCAAATGCTACTCTTATGATTATTGAAAATGCCGAAAGGTTTGGCTTATCAGCTTTACACCAGTTAAGGGGCAGAGTTGGCAGAGGTGCAGATAAAAGTTATTGTGTTTTAGTTAGTGATGCCAAAAACAAAACTGCTAAAGAAAGACTTGGAATAATGTGCAAAACAAATGACGGATTTGAAATATCCGAAAAGGATTTATCATTAAGAGGTCCTGGAGATTTTTTTGGAACAAGGCAACATGGACTGCCTGAAATGAAAATTGCAAACCTCTATAAAGACATAAATATACTAAAACTTGTTCAGGAGTGTGCAATATGGTTGTATAATTTGGATAAAAACTTCGAAAAAGAGGAAAATTATTTGTTAAAAATGCGAATTATGGATTTATTTGTAAAAAAAATTAAAAAAATTTGCTTATAATGAAAATAAACTATTTACTTAATTGTAATTTTTGTGTATAATTACTGTGTAAGTATGTTTTTATTTTCTGTTGGGAGGTTTTTTAATGAGAGTAATATCAGGAAGTGCAAGAGGACTTAAACTCAAAGCCCCTGAAGGACTTACTACAAGACCTACTACAGATAGGATTAAAGAATCTTTATTTAATATTATTGCAGCAGATATTTATGACTGTAGGTTTCTTGATTTATTTAGTGGCAGTGGTGCTATTGCTATTGAGGCTTTGTCAAGGGGAGCTAAGGGGGCAGTTTTAGTAGATGCTGATTTTAAAAGTATTAAGGTTATTAATGATAATTTAAAGGCGGCAAGAGTAAGTGATAGAGCTGAAGTTATTAAAAGTAGCTGTGTTTTAGCCATAAATAAGCTTTCTCTTAGAAAAGATAAGTTTGATATTATCTTTATGGACCCTCCTTATAACAAGAATTTTGTTAATGATACTCTTAATGCTATAGTAAAAGGGGATATTTTAAGTGATGATGGCTTTATAATTTGTGAAATGGCTATTGATGATGAAATAGAGCCTATAAAGGGACTTGAGATATCAAGAATTAAAGATTATAAAATTACAAAAATGACTTTCCTTGTTAGAGAAAGCCACAAAGGAGTGGATTAGGCATTATGAAGATTGCTGTTTATCCGGGAAGCTTTGACCCTATTACAAACGGACATATTAATATAATCCTCAGAACGGCAAAGCTTTTTGATAAGCTCATTGTGGGTGTTCTCGATAATCCGTCAAAGACACCTATGTTTACTGCTTTTGAAAGAGTGGAACTTCTAAATAAGGTTTTAAGGGAACTTGATTTAGATAATGTTGAGGTTAAGTCTTTTTCAGGACTTTTGGTGGACTTTGCAAAAATGGTTAATGCAGGTATTGTTATAAGGGGATTAAGAGGTGTTACTGATTTTTCCTATGAATTTCAGATGGCACTTACAAATAAATCACTTGATAACGACATTGAAACACTTTTTATTTCTGCCGATACAGACCATCTTTTCTTTAGCTCATCACAGGTTAAGGAGATTGCTTATTTTGGTGGGAATATTGATAATATGGTGCCAAATGTTGTTAAGACTGAAATTGAACAAAAAGTTAAAAATTTAAAGAATAGAAATTAGGAGGAAGTTAATATGGAGTCATCAATTTATAGTTTATTGGATACATTGGAGGATGTTATTGAAAATGCAAAGCCTTATCCTCTTATGCAGAAGGTTGCTGTATCTAAAGACGAACTTTTTGATATTATCGGAGAAATAAGACTTAATTTGCCTGGAGAAATTAAGCAGGCTCAAAGAATTGTCCACAGTTCTGAAAAAATTATAAACGAGGCTAATGCTAAGGCTAATACTATTATTAGAGATGCTGAGGCTAATGCTGAAAGAATGACATTAGAACACGAAATTACTCAGAGAGCTAAAGAAGAAGCTGAGGCTATTATGACTAAGGCTAGAAATGAAGCTGAAGCTTTAAGACTTGGTGCTATTGAATATGCTGACCAGATGCTTGCTAATACTGACGCTCAGATTAAGAGTGTTCTTGATAATTTCACTAAGAGAGCTAACAATGTTCAGGACTTCCTTGCTACTGAATCTGATGCTATTTATGGCGAAAGACAGGAATTAAAGGCTCTTACAACTGGTAGAATGACTGACAATTAATTAACTTTTTATAAAAGCTGCCCTGTTTTTCAGGACAGCTTTGTTGCTGTTTAAACAAAGATGATATTAATTCTTAATTGATATATTTTTTTAATACAAATTTAGCTTTTTTAGTATTATAATGGCTATTGTTGTTAGTATTAAAGTAATAAATGACTGAATTATTTTTGCTGTAAAATATGGTTTAATTTGTAAATCGGTTTTTGTAATATATCCTAAGCTTTGGGCATGAACGGAAAGTCCTCCCCAAGATATAAAGGCTGATAATAAAATTACACCCATTACACCTTCTTTTGAAAGAAGATTACAGCCTCCCGTCATTTCAAATATGGCGTAGATTACTCCTTTTAAAAGGGGATTTTTAAAAAATGGCATTATAAAAGAAGTTATAATTGAAAATAAAATTATGTAACCACCGATTTTTACTATTGTGTCTATGGAATTTTCTATTGTTTCAGATATTATGTCAGAAAGTGAGTAATATTTTGGCTTTAAGTATTCATTATTTTTTATTACACTATTTGGTGTTGTTATAATACCTAGTATTATGGCAGATAAATAGTGTATTAAAAGTATTGTTATTCCAAGGATTTTGTTATTTAAAAACATAGTTCCTACTGTGCCTAGTATAAATAGTGGTCCTGAGTTATTTGTAAATAATAAAAGGTGGCTTGCTTCTTTTTTTGTTATTTTTTTCTCTAAATAAAGTTCGCAGGTCAGCTTTGCACCTAGGGGATAGCCTGATAACATTCCCATTATTATTGGAAAATTTCCCATTCCCGATATTTTAAATATTTTTTCAGATATTGGGTTTAGGATTTTGGCAAATATTAGTGGTGCTTTTGTCCTTTTTAATATATTTATGCTTATTATAAAGGGCAAAAGTGACGGAATTGCCTGATTGTACCAAAGCAGAAGTCCCCATTTTACAGAATTTATTACTTTTTCAGGAAATATTAATATAATTAGATTGAAAAATATTGAAATAGCTGTTATAATAGCTGTATATGTGTTTTTATTCGCTCTCATATTTATAGTGTATGAGAGTTATACTGATTTTATGAGGGGGTAGTGTTGTGTTTAACAACAAAAATAATAAAAGTAAATACAATACTACAAAAAATAGCAAACAAGCCACAACAAATACTTCTAATAGTGTTTATGGTATCTATTCTAATGGAGTTAGTCAAAGTAAAAAAAAGACTAATAAAAAAATTAGTTACAATAATAGTGGCGTGCTGCCAATATGTATGTTGTTTTTTGTTTTATGTGTAATATATATTTTAGGCTGTGCTTATGGCTTTGTTACAAAGAAAATTGCAAATTATGATGTAGTTCAGCTTGGAGTTATTGATACACCAAAAACCTGTCAGGGTGTTATAGTTAGAGATGAAAAGGTCTATACTGCAAATGCTGACGGTGTTATAAGCTATGAAGTGGCTGATAATCAAAAGGTTAAGAAAAATACGGAAGTCTGTACTATTAAAGATGAAGAAATTGTAAAAAATCTTGAGTCAGAGCTTGCTGAAATAGATAAAAATATTATTGATTTGCAATCTGAAAGAGAGGATATTTCAATTTATTCTGAGGATATTGCTCAGGATAATAAGGAAATTCAAACTCTTATTGATGATAATGCTATGGATTATGCTAAGTCTAATTTTGGCAATATCTATGAGCTTAAAAATAATATTCAAAAGAAAATGGACGCAAGAAATGAACTTTTGCTTACTGAAAATAACGGCAGTTTAACTGAATATGTTACTAAAAGAAATCAACAGCTTCAAAAACTTAATAATAATATTTCTAAAATTGCTGTTGAAGAAGGTGGCATAGTTTCTTTTAATATTGACTCTTTAGAGGATAAGTATACTATAGCCTCCCTTGCAAGCCTTACTGAAAAACAGACTAAGGTTACAAATTCTTCTGTAAGCAGTTTTAAAACCAATGTAAAAAATGGTGATGCTGCTTTTAAGCTTGTTAAAAGCAATGAATGGTACATAGCTTGTTATATAAAAGGTGAGTATACTGCTGATTGGGAAAAGGGAAATTTTGTATTTATTTATGCTAAGGACTCTCTTGGGAAAACCCATGAGCTAAGCTCTGAAATTTATGAGCTTACAGGTGCTTCAAATGACAGCGAAAGATATTGTGTACTTAAAATAAGAAAGGATATGGCTGATTTTATTAATGACAGGTCCATAACCTTTGATGTTGAAAAGGCTACAAGCGGTTATAAAATTCCTAATTCTGCAATAGTTGAAGAAACTTTAATGAAAGTTCCCGCAGACTTTGTTAATATTGAGGAAAGCTATGTTACAAAGCCTGACGGTACTAAAATAAATGTAGTTATTTCAGATAAAAATGAAAATGAAAACTTGGTTTATATTTTAGTTCAGCTTGGTGTTTTAAATGTAGGGGATTCTATTAAAAAGCCTTTTACAAATGATACTTTTACCATTAAAGAAGTTGTAAATACAAAGGGTGTTTATGTTGTAAATTCGGGTTATGCCCAGTTTAAGAGAATTTATATGGATAATTCCGTATCTAACAGCACTCATACTATTTTAGATGTGGCTAAAAATACCAATGTAAGTATTTATGACAGAATTTCTACAAATGCTGATAACATTAAGAGAGAAGAAAAGGTTTATTCTTAAAATAAATTGTAAAAGAGGTAAAATATATGACTATAGCAGAAAATATTAAGGCTGTAGAAGAAAAAATTGCAGCGGCTGCCGAAAAATCAGGCAGAAAAAAAGAAGATATTTTGCTTTTGGCTGTTACAAAAACCATTGACGAGGACAAAATGAGAGAGGCTTTAAATTTAGGCTATAATGAATTTGGTGAAAATAAGCCTCAGGAAATTAACAGAAAATATTTTGACTTTGAAAATGATGGGGTTAAGTGGCATCAAATTGGTCATCTTCAAACTAACAAAGTAAAATATATTATAGATAAGGTTTGTCTTATTCATTCTCTTGACAGCTTAAAATTAGCTGAAGAAATAAATAAAAGAGCTGAAAAAAATAATATTACAATGGAAGTTTTAATTGAAATTAACATTGGAAATGAGGAGGCTAAAAGTGGTGTAAGCTATGATGATGCCGAAAAACTTGCTCTTGAAGTAAGTCGACTTAAAAATGTTAAGGTGGCAGGACTTATGTGTATAGCTCCTTTTACTGATGATAAGGATTATTTAAGACAATGTTTTAAGAAAATGAATAAATTATTTGTTGACATAAAGAGTAAAAAATATGATAATATAGATATGAAATATCTCTCTATGGGTATGACTAACGATTATGAAATTGCTATTGAAGAAGGCTCTAATATAGTAAGAATTGGCACCGGCATATTTGGTGCGAGAAATTATAATTTATAAATTCAGGAGGATAATTAGTAATGGCAGAGTGGTTTGAAAAATTAAAAAATATTGTTATGGGTGAACCTGACGAATATGATGAGGACTACGAAGAAGGCTACGAGGAAGAATATGAGGACGAGGCAGAGGAAGAACCTAAAACTTCAAGACTTTCAAGTTTTACTTCTTCATTTAGAAATATGGGGAAAACTAATACTGCAACTGCTCCTTCAAGAAGAACTACAACTTCATCTCAGAGAAGCTACACTTCTTCTTATTCTTCATACGGAAACTCCAATAACAGAGTATTAAGTATTCAGGCTAGTGTAAATATGCAGGTTGTTGTGGCTACTCCAACTAATTTGGAAGAAGCAGGAGAAACCTGTGAGGATTTAAAGGATAAAAAGACTGTAGTTGTAAATCTTGAGGGTATTGACAGAGAAGTTGCCCAGAGAATTACTGATTTCTTCTGTGGTGCCTGCTATGCTCTTGACGGTGCTATTCAGCCTGTTTCAAGCAGAATTTTTATTATTGTACCTTATGATGTTAAGCTTACAGGTCAGTTTAAACAGGAGCTTGAGGCAAGTGGTATTAAGCTTCCTAATTCTGATATGTGGAGATAAAAAAATTTGTGGAGATTAAAATAATATGAGTTATCAAATTAAAACTATTTTAGTAATGGCACTTTACTATTTTTATAATTTTCTTTCAATTTTAATTTTTGTAAGATGTATTTTATCATGGTTTAATCTTGGCAGAGATAATATTATAATCAGAATGGTTGACGCCGTAACTGAACCAATATTATCGCCTATTAGAAAGATTATTCATAAATCACCAATAAGTGGCTTTATGATTGATTTTTCTCCTGTTATTGCCCTTATTTTACTTCAGATAATATTTAGACTTGTTGTGGATATTGTTGCAAGCTTATGATAGATAAAAATATTTTAAAGTTTGCCACAGACAATGATGAAAAAATTCTTTTGGCAAAGATAATTGACAGGGCAAATACTGCAATTAAATGCTATAAAGCTGAGTTTTCACCTTTTATGGACCCTTTTAAGGCACATAAGTTTAAAAGCCTTCTATCCTCCCAAAGTGAAGTTAAGATTTTGCTTTACGGAGGCTATGACTTGGCTGAAAGGCTGAAGCTTGGCTTTTTTTCAGAATATGATATTTTGGATAATTCTTGTTTTCCTATTTCTGCTGTTGAAATTGGATATAATAAAAATTTTAATGGTAATTTAAGTCATAGGGACTTTCTTGGTTCTGTTTTAGGTCTTGGTATTACAAGAGAAAAAGTCGGAGATATTATTTTGGAAGATGGCAGGGCAGTTTGTTTTTGCGATAGTGATATTGCAGATTATATTTTAATTAATCTTGAAAGAGTTAAGCATACTAAGGTTAAGTGTAAAATTTTAGATGATTACAAGCCTAAGGTTAAGGAAATGACTGAAAAAAGGTTTACTCTTGCCTCTTTAAGGCTTGACAGCTTAATATCTCACAGCTTTAATATTTCAAGGGGAAAGGCATCAGAGCTTATTAAAGGTGAAAAGGCTTTTTTAAACTGGAAAGAGGAAACATCTGTTTCTAAAGCTGTTGTGGAGGGTGATGTTATAACTTTAAGAGGTTATGGCAGAATTAAAATTATAGAAATTATTGGCACTACTAAAAAGGACAGAATTTTAATTAATATAGGCATTTATAAATAAGGGGGTATCGTTATGATTACACCGGTTGATATTAAAACTAAAGAATTTAAAAAGTCGGCTTTTGGCTTTTCTCAGGACGAAGTTCAGAATTTTTTAGAAGAACTTACAGAAGAATTTGAGGCTGTATATAAGGAAAATGCAAAGCTTAAATCTCAAAATCAAACTTTGGCAGAGGCTGTTAATTATTACAGGTCTATGGAAGATACCATTAAGGCTAGTATTGTAACAGCGGAGAAAAATGCAGAAGAAACTAAGAAACTTGCTGAAAAAGAGGCTGATATTATTATTAAAAAAGCTGAAAATCACGCAGAGGAACTTCTTAGAAATACCAGAATTGAAGCCTCTAATTTAAGAAATGAGATTATGGCTTTGGAGTCAAGATATATTGGTCTTAAAGACGGTTTAAAGGCTGTTTTTGAAAATCAGATTAAAATGCTTGATATACATAGTGATATGTTTAAAAAGGAAAATTCAGAAGAATAAGGTGTAGTTTATGAAAATTTTAAATGTTGATACAGGTGCAAAAAAATATCCTATTTATATAGATAATAGTTATAATAGTCTTGTGAAAGCCTTTGAAGATGCCTCTTTAACAGGCAGAAAGGCTTGTATTATTACTGACTCAAATGTTGCACCTATTTATCTTGATAAAATTAAGGATTTACTTTCAGACAGCTTTTTAGAACTTTCAAGTTATGTTTTTAAAGCAGGAGAAGAAAGTAAAAATATAAATACAATTTGTGATTTTTATAAGTTTTTTGTTGAAAAAAAGCTTGATAGAAAATCTATCCTTATTGCCCTTGGTGGTGGTGTAGTTGGAGATATGTGTGGCTTTGCTGCAGCTACATATATGAGAGGTATTGCTTTTGTGCAAATTCCTACTACTTTACTATCTCAAGTAGACAGCAGTGTAGGTGGTAAAACTGGCATTGATTTTATGGATAATAAAAATATGGTTGGTGCTTTCTATCAGCCTGAATTTGTGTATATTAATAGTGAAAGCCTTAAAACTCTGCCAAAAAGAGAGGTTTCAGCAGGCTTAAGTGAAGCTTTAAAATATGGTTATATTATAGATAAGGACTTTTTAGATTATTTCTTTAATAATAAAGAAAATATTTTCTCTCTTTCATCAGAAGAAATTATTGAAGTAATTTATCTTTCCTGTAAGGCTAAGGCTTATGTAGTTAGTGAAGATGAAAAGGAAAATGGTTTAAGAGCTATTTTGAATTTTGGTCACACCTTTGGTCATGCAGTTGAAACTAAGTCCGAATTTAAAATGTTACATGGTGAATGTGTTGCTGTTGGTATGATTTGTGGTCTTTTCTATTCATATAAAAAGGGCTTCGTTACTATGGAGGATATTAAAAAGGCAGAGGATATTT
>JBJFFW010000123.1:0-4913 GCA_051892075.1 Lachnospirales bacterium | reverse complement strand
ATTTTTCGCTTTTTTGAGCCGATTTGCACAAGTGAAATAATATAATCAATATTAATCGTAAGGCTAAAACGGTTATAGATATATTTGATGCTATATTAAATAAGGAAACTCTTGATAAGACAGATTTAAGCTATATTATAGAAAAGATAGTTGTATTTGACGACCATATTGACATAAAGCTAAAAGCAGATATAGATGCACTTCTAAAACTTAATGAAGAACAAAAACCAAAGGAAAATACAGTAAATTTTAATTTAGGCATCGATAAAACTAATTCGTCACACTACATTCTTAGCCACAAAACAAGAAATCAAAGAGCTAAGATTATCGGTGTCAATGTTATCAGTGGCGGTGACCCCTTAGAAATTTTTACAGACAGAGATGGAGAAATTATTTTAAAAAAATATTCACCAATAGGAGAACTTGGAGCTTTTGCCAAAGAATATGCAGAATCTTTGGCAAAAAATGCAGGTCATATTACATGTATTGTTGATAAAGACCAAATTATAGCTGTGTCAGGTGGGGCAAAGAAGGAATTTATGGAAAAGCATATTTCAAGTGAACTAGAAAAGGTTATTAATAACAGGAATACTCATGTTGCTGACAGAGCTGACTCAAATTTTGTGCCTATTTTAGAAGATGATAACGAGGCAATTTATAACCATGAATTAATTACACCAATAATTTGTGAGGGTGATGTACTTGGAGCAATAGTTATGTTAAGTGACAATCAGAAAATGGGAGAAGTTGAAGGAAAGCTTGCTCAAACAGCAGCAGGCTTTCTTGGTAAACAAATGGAGCAGTAAAATTAAGGGGCTAAAAATAGCCTCTTTTGTTTGATTATAATTAAAATTTATGGTATAATTTGTTAAAAACATATAAGGAAGATACCATTATGACAATATATGTAGATGCTGATGCTTGTCCTGTTATTAAGCAAACAGAAAAAATTGCCAAAAAATACAAAATTAAAACAGTATTAATATCTGATACAAATCATATACTTAAATCAGAATATTCAGAAATTATAACTGTAGATAAGGGTTCAGATTCGGCTGATTTTGTTATAGCAAATAAATGCAATAATAATGACATTGTTGTTACACAAGATTATGGAGTGGCTGCAATGGTTCTTGCAAAAGGTGGTTATCCAATACATCAAAATGGCAAATGGTATACAAAAGATAATATTGATTCTTTTCTTATGATAAGGCATATTAATAAAAAAGCTAGAAATTCCAAAGCTAAAAACCATTTAAAAGGTCCTAAAAAAAGAACGGAAGCTGATAATATAGCCTTTATGGATAGCTTGGAAAAGCTAATTTGTAGTGTTAATAAAATTTAATATTTTAGATGTTGAAATTAGTCGAATAATGTGATACCATACACTGTATGAAGTTGGATATTTAAGTGTTATATGGCACAGGGGGAAGTTTTCTTATGAAGAAAGTGTTTTTTTTAGCAATTATTTTAATTGTAACTATGATTGAGTCAGTCCATACGGCTACAAATACTGCTAAAATAATAGAAACTTATACTAATATAAATTCTCAAAAATATGAGTATACCGCCATTGAAATAAATGGTGACTCTTATATACAAATTGAAGATTTAGCAATAATTTTAAAAGGGAAAGAAAACGGATTTAATGTAGAAGTCAATGATGATGTTTATAATATAACAAAAAATGCTAATTTTACAGGTTCTCAGAATGAGAACTTTAAAACTGATATTGAAAGACCTTTTTATAATTTAAAAAATCAAAGTGTAAAAATAGGTGGTATTAATAATACTTTTGAGGTTGCTGAAATAAATGAATGTAATTTCTTTGAAATGCAGGAATTATTGGATAAAATTGGTTTGAATTATGAATGGGATGCAGAAAATAATACATATAGCTTTCTTGATAGTAACAATAATGAAGAAGCCTATATGGTTATGCTTCCTAGAGAAAGTGCTAAAAAAGTTATAAGAACAATGACTAATTCTGCAAATATCGACCCTTCAAAGCCTATGATAGCTCTTACATTTGATGATGGACCAAAAATCGGAAATACGGAGAGAATAGTTGAGGCTCTTGAAAAAACAAATAGTAGGGCAACTTTTTTTGTAGTAGGAAAGATGGTTGAACAACATCCTGAACTTGTGAAATTGGCCTATGATGCAGGCTGTCAAATTGGTAATCATACTTACGAACACATTAATCTTACTAATGTTTCTGCTGATGAGGTTAAATCTCAAATATATAAGACCTCTAATATTGTTTATGATATTACAGGTGAATATACAATGGTTGGCAGACCTCCTTATGGTTCCATAAATGATAATGTTAGAAATTGTATTAGTATTCCTTGGTATAATTGGAGTATAGATACTCTTGATTGGAAAAATAGAGATGCTGATTATGTCAAAAAATATGTTCTTGATAATGCAGAAGATGGTGATGTAATCCTTATGCACGATTTACATTCTACAACAGCAGATGCTATGGTGGAATGTATACCTGAACTTGTAAACAGAGGTTTCCAACTTGTTACAATGGATGAACTTGTAAAATTTAAGTATGATGGTGATGTTTCAAAAGTTCCGGGATATGTAAAATAAAAAATAGGCTCCATGCCAAAGTCGGTATAGAGCCTATTTTTTTATTAAATTTCATCAAATAAACTTACCATTTCAATAGCTGTAGTGGCAGCATCATAACCCTTATTGCCAGCTTTTGTACCTGCTCTTTCAATAGCCTGTTCAATATTATCTGTAGTAACTACACCAAAAATTGTAGGAACACCTGTAGCAAGACCAACTTGAGCACAACCTTTAGATACTTCACTGCAAACATAGTCATAATGTGAAGTTGCACCTCTTATAACTGCACCTAAACAAATTACAGCATCATATTTACCACTTTTTGCAAATTTTTGTGCTGCAATAGGAATTTCAAATGCACCAGGAACCCATGCAACAAAAATATCATCATCATTTACACCATGTCTTGATAAAGCATCTAATGCACCTGATAATAATTTGTTTGTAATAAATTCATTAAATCTTGCAACAACAATAGCATATTTTTTATTTTTGCTAACAAGATTACCTTCAAAAATTTTCATAAAAAATCCTCCTTATAAGTTATTTAAAATGTGATTCATTTTTTCTTTTTTTGTTTTTAAGTAAAAATCAGCTTCGGGAGCATGCTTTACTTCTATGCTAACTCTTTCTGTAACCTTAATTCCTGCTTTTTCAAGTTTTTCAATTTTATCGGGATTGTTGGTCATAAGTTTTATTTCATTTACACCTAAGTCCCTTAAAATTTCTGCAGCATCATCATATTTTCTTAAATCCTCAGGAAAACCTAATGCAATATTAGCCTCTACTGTATCTAAACCCTGTCTTTGAAGTTCATAGGCTTTAAGCTTATTTACAAGGCCAATACCTCGTCCTTCCTGACGCATATATAATAAAATACCTGTGCCATTTGCTGCAATTCTTTTCATAGCTTCATCATATTGCTGACCACAGTCACACTTTGCTGACCCAAGAGCATCTCCTGTTAAACATTCAGAATGTACTCTACATAAAACTGAACTCTTAGTTATATCTCCCATAAAAAGTGCAAGGTGAGCCTTTCCTGATTTATCAGTATAAGCATTTATATTAAACTCGCCGTATTTTGTCATTAACTTAGTAGAAACTTCTTTTTTAAGATTTTTCTTGTGCTTTTTAATATATTCAATTAAATCTGCAATACATATAAAAACCAGATTATGTTCCTTGCTAAATTCTATAAGTTCAGGAAGTCTTGCCATTGTGCCGTCATTTTTCATAATTTCACAGCACACACCTGCTGGTTTTAAGCCTGCAAGCTTCATTAAATCAACTGTAGCCTCAGTATGACCTCTCCTTTCTAAAACTCCGTTTTCTTTAGCTAAAAGAGGAAATACATGACCGGGTCTTCTTAAATCGTCAGGCTTTGTATTATCATCTACAAACATACGGGTAGTGTAAGCTCTTTCTTCTGCTGATACACCAGTTGTTGTATTAATATGGTCAATAGATACTGTAAAAGCAGTGGAGTGATTATCAGTATTGTTTTCAACCATTTGAGATAGATTAAGTTTATCAATATAATATTTATCCGATGGTAAACAGATAAGTCCTTTTGCTTCTGAGGCAATAAAATTCATTTTTTCTGTAGTGGCAAATTGGGCAGCCATAATAAGGTCGCCTTCATTTTCTCTATCCTCATCATCTATGCAAACAATTACATTACCTTTTTTTAATTCATCAAGTGCTTCTTCAATGGTGTTAAATTTAAACACATTAAATACCTCCTAAAATCCATTTTCACTTAAATAATCAAAATTTAAAACACTATCTTTTTTTGAAGTTGTTACAAATTTTTCAATATATTTTCCAAGAATATCATTTTCAATATCTATTAAATCTCCAACTTTTTTGTCGATTAAAGTTGTAACCTGCTGTGTATGAGGTATTACGGAAACTTTAAAATCGATATTACTTACATAAGCAACTGTAAGACTAATACCATCTAAAGTTACAGAGCCTTTTTCAACTATATATTTAAGTAAATTATTATCAGCAGAAATAGTATACCAAATAGATATTCCGTCTTTATTTATTGCAGTTATTCGACCTGTTCCATCTATATGTCCTGTAACTATATGACCTCCAAATCTACCCTTAGCAGCCATAGCTCTTTCCAAATTAACTCTTGAACCTATTTTTAAATTTCTTAAATTGGTTCTGTAAAAGGTTTCAGCCATAACATCAAGAGTAATTGAATTATCGCTATAATTAGTAACCGTTAAACAGGCACCATTTACAGCAATACTATCACCAATATGAACATCCTCAAGAATGGTTTTACAGGAAATCTTTAGTGGTGAGCCTGA
>JBJFFW010000122.1:0-4921 GCA_051892075.1 Lachnospirales bacterium | reverse complement strand
GATGTTAATAATTATATATATGCAGATAAAAATAATATTAGAAAATGGGATAAAATCAAATTAGCAAATATACCTGAAATAGATAAGGCTTTAAATGATGAATATGGTAAATTTAAGTATGGGGCTATATCATCTGACCATCTTTTGAAAATTATAGAAGTAAAATCAGTTGATAACTCTATTCTGAAAAAATGCGACCAATTAAGAAAAGTTGAAGTATGCAATAGAAATATTGCAGCACATGAAATTGTTAGTGTTAACTCAAAATGGATTGAAAAATCTTCAGGTTTAAAACCTGAAAAAATAGTTAAATTGATAGAAAGTATCCTTAATTATTCATCAATAAAAACAAAAGAAGATTTTTTTTCATCTTATGATAGAATGAATGATTTTTTAATTAATTGTATGAATGAAGTATGATAAAAAGGATATACATAATGGATTTTCTTGATTATAATATTCCTCTGTGATATAATCTAACTAATGAATAACCAATGTGTTTTGGGAGGAATAGGTATGAGTATTTATACAATAATTGCAGGTGTAAATGGCACAGGCAAATCCAGTTTAAGAGGTGTGCTTGAAGGACAGAATGTTAATCTTGGACACATAATTGACCCGGATTTAATAGCAAAAGAAAATAATAATGATTTGATTAAAGCTGCTAAAATTGCAGTTGCAAAAATTAGAGATTGTTTAGATAAAAACATTTCATTTACTCAAGAAACTACATTATCAGGCAGAACTGTTTTAACCACTATCAAACAGGCAAGAAAACAGGGTTATTATGTAACTCTTTATTATATAGGATTAAGCAGTGCCGAAGAAAGTCTTGCTCGTATTGCTAACAGAGTACGCAAAGGTGGTCACAATATTCCCGAAAAGGATGTAAGAAAAAGATATAACAAAAGGTTTGATACGCTTATTGAGGTAATCTCATATTGTGATGAAATAAATTTTTATGATAATGAAAATGGATTTGTTAAGGTAGCTGAAATTAAGAACGGACAATTTAAGTTTATTAATGGTTACAGACCTGAATGGATTGTAGAATTAAATAATATGTTGAATGATTATTAATTAATATGATAAGCAAGAATATGAATAAGCTATATAAAGCATAGATATAACTATAAAAGATTAGATTGTATATTATACACAACCTATGGTATACTTTTTGGATTTGTCATCATACTGTGGATGAGGCATATTAACAACTCTTTTTTATGTTTATTTTATCATAATACATGACTTAGTTTTTGTCCATTTTTTGGTATAGCACCAGTTTATTTTGTAGACATAGCTAACATTTAAAAAGCCTAAATGAGTTAAAAGAAAAAATATAAGTTTAATTCAATATTAAAGATATAACAATTTTAAATATAGGAAAAAAATTTCTCATCTATTCTGTTATATTAATTACAGAAAGTGATGAGATTTTTTATTTTTAGGAGGTAGTATTAATGAAAAAATTTGAATTAAGCAATGAGAGTATAATTGTGGATATTGTAAATCCTGACGGAACAAAGATTAGGGAAGTTAAACTGTACAGAATTAAAGCATTAAAAAGCTTTGATAATGTAAAGGCAGGGGATTTAGGTGGTTATGTAGAAAAGGAAGAAAATCTTTCTCAGGAGGATAATTGTTGGATATATAATGATGCTTATGTGTATGATGATGCATTGATAAGTGAAAATGCAAAAATTTATGATGAGGCATATATTTACGGAAATGCTGAGGTGTTTGGCGGTGCTGATGTTGGAGGTTATGCGTTAGTGTATGGTAATGCAAAAGTGTTTGACAATGCAAAAGTCTTTGGAAATACACAGATATTTGGAGAAGGAAGGGTTTGTGGGGATACAGAGCTTTACAGCCATGAAGTTGTAAATGAAGAAGGGGATATTTTATAATAAAGAATTGAAAGAATTATTAATAAGTTTTCTGTCAATTATAATTGTAAGTAGAGGATTTGTGGTCGGAGGTGTATTTTGTGGAGCTTTTGATGGCGGCAACTATGGAGTAGTAAATATCATAAGTGTAATATGTACCATTGACAAATATAATAAAACAATGAAAAAGCTAAAGTTATTGAATATGAAAAAAATACAGAAGTTAAATGTTAAAGATGAAAATATGTTGTTTTTCATTATTGACAGAATTAAGTATATTTCTCCTAAGGCTGTAAATGATATGGTGAAATATTATTGTGAAAATGTACCTAAAGATAAGCAGAATAAAAGACAAGAGATATCATTAGTAGTTTTTGATATGAATAAAGATAAAATTATAAAGAGTGTTGAGTATTTATAACCTGTAGGGACCCGATAGAATACGGACATACTCTTGGATTAAGGATATAAAAATTGTCCAAGAATATGTCCGCACTCTGTTCTTAATAATATGTATTCATCACCATGGTTTTAATTTTTACTATCTGCTGAATAAAGAAGGTCATTAATATCTTTTCTTATTTTCAAAAATTCAGGCGTATCTTTTAAATTCAAATCTCTTTTGTGGGGAAGATACACATTAACCTCTTTGATAACCTTACCAGGACGAGCAGACATTACATAAATTTTGTTGGCAAGAAAAACAGCCTCATCAATATCGTGGGTTATGAATATTACGGTAGGGTGTTCTGTTTCCCATATTTCTCTCATAAGCAGCTGCATCATAGATTTTGTATGAGGGTCAAGAGCACCAAAAGGTTCGTCCATTAAAAGCACCTCTGGTTGATTTGCCAAAGCTCTTGCTATAGCAACTCTCTGTTTCATACCACCTGAAAGCTCCTTTGGATAAGATTTGGCAAACTTTCTCAAATTTATAATGTCAAGATATTTATCAGCAATTTTTTGCTGTTCGCTTTTTGGTACTTTTCTTATTTTAAGTCCGAATTTAATATTATCCTCAACAGACATCCATGGGAAAAGAGTATAGGTTTGAAAAACCATTCCTCTGTCGGGACCTGGTCCTGTAATTTTTTTGTCATTAACAATTATATCTCCCTTAGTTGGAAAATCAAGACCGGCAAACATTCTAAGTAATGTTGATTTTCCACAGCCTGAAGGACCTACAATACATACAAAATCATTGTCCTGTATATCTACTGATACATCTTCAATAGCCTTTGTGCTACTTTTTTTGCTATAATATACTTTGTCGATATGACTTGCAGTTATTTTACTGCTTGCCACTCTCGCTTCAAGAGGAGAACAGACATTGTTATTAATATTATTTTTAATTTTCATTTTTTCTCCTCCTTTTTATTCTGCCCATGGAAACATTTTTTTAGTTGCAAAGGCAAAGAGTCTGTCTGTTATAAGTCCTAAAATACCTATAATTAAAATACCTGAAAATATGCTTTCAGTATGGAAAAATCTTTGAGCCTTGAGTATAGAATAGCCAAGACCTGACTTTGATGCTACAAGCTCTGCTACTGTTAAATATGTCCAGCCCCAGCCAATTAACATTCTTAATGTAAGCATCATTTTAGGTGCCATTGCAGGTATCAGAACAGTTGTTATAGTTGACCATCTTCCTGTACCTAATGTATAGCTTGAAGATAGCAAATCATCAGATACTGACCTTGCATCATCGGCTATCATAAGTACAAGCTGGAAAAAACAGCCTAAAAATACTACTATTATTTTTGCCCATTCGCCAATACCACACCATACCATAATAAGTGGAACAAAGGCCGGAACAGGCATATATCTTATAAATTCACATATTGGAGCTATTATTGATTCAATTTTTTTAAAGCTACCTGCAAATATTCCAAGAGGAACACCTATTACAACAGATAAAATAAAGCCCAAAGTTATTCTTAAAACACTATAACCCATATCCGCCCATAGTGTTCCTTCCTTTGCACTTTTAATAATGTCCTGTACAACTGCAACAGGTGAAGGAAGAATCATTTCCTTTACAAGCCCAAGCTGACATATAATAAACCATACTGCAAATATAACAACAAATGTTAAAATAGCAGTTATCGAATAGCTTTGCTTGCTGATTTCTTTTCTTAGTCTGAAATCACCTTTATCCTTTTTCATTATATTCACCTCTTAAATTAAAGCATCTTCAGTAGTTTCACCTGTATGAATGCGTATACTGTCATATACAGGCAGAACAAATATTTTGCCGTCGCCTTCAGAGTTATGGCTGTTTACAGATAAGACTACATTTATGAGCTGCTTTACTGCGTCATCAGGGACAACAATGCTTATCATCTTTTTTGCTACAAGAAGGTCATTGTAAATTTTTTCATCTTCAGAAACGCCTTCTGTAACACTAAAGGAAACACCATGCTTACCTCTGCCAAGAACCTCTTTTGTACTCATTGAAAAAAATCTGTTTTCAGTAAGAGCAGCCTTTGTTTTAAAGTACATATTAGGTCTTATAATAATTATTACCTCTTTCATAAAAACTGCCTCCTATAACTGGTTTTTTCCGCTGCTTATTGTAATAGCTTCTTCTACAGGTAAAATGAAAATCTTACCATCACCAAATGAACCTTCAGCCTTTGTTTTTGAATATTTAATTATAATTTCATTTACCTTAGCAACATCACTGTCATCTACAACAAGCATAATAAGTTCTTTTGGAATTTCATCATAATATACATCTTCAACCTTTAAACCTCTCTGTTTGCCTCTGCCAAGAATACTGTATCTTGTTACTGCTCTGTAGCCTGCATTACATAAGTTTTTAAAACCTCATCACATTTTTCTGGTCTTATAATTGCTTTTACCATTTTCATAATTAATTCATCCTTTCTTTTTAAGTAAATTTTTATATAAAAATGGCGATACCTGTTTGAATTGGTATCGCCATTGATTAAATTATAATATACCTTTGTGTTAGACAAAGGTCAAGAGTTTTTTAAAAAAATTTTTAAAATAAAAGTATTGACTTTTGT